>CAZTPK010000217.1:0-4379 GCA_964614765.1 uncultured Gammaproteobacteria bacterium | reverse complement strand
GCTCGAGGTGATGACACTGCCGGCGTCGAAGTAGTGGCAGCAGACCTCTTCGCACACCTTCTGGTAGGCGGCGGCGAGTCCAACGCATTTCCGCTCGCCGCCGCCGAACTTCGGTGCCATCGACCCCTTCGGGGTTCGGATGGCCGGAGGCGCGATCACGAGGACAGGCGGCGTGGGCATGCCGGGCTCGATGGGTGCTGTCCGGATGGTGGAGACGAGCGCCAGTATTCCCTGGGAGGAATGCCAGGCGCTGTTGTCGTGCACCGACTGGAAGTCGTTCGTCCCGAGCATGAGGACGACGAGCGCGAGCGGGGAGTGGATCTCGATGCGTTGCGCCAGGCCGCTGATGCCGTTGCGTCCGGGCTTGAAGGGATCCTCCCACACGGTGCGCCGTCCATTCAGACAGTCCTCGATCACGCGCGCCTTCAGGCCGGAGGCACAGAGCGACATCTCCATGACGCCGGGCCAACGCTGCTCGAATGGCAGGCGTCGGCGTGTGGTGGGGATGATGCCCCAGGACAACGAGTCGCCATAGACGAGGATGTGCTGCATATGCGCTACCGGGGATCCGCTCTAACCCCTGTCAGGGCCAAAGCCGCGCCATCGAAGTCGGAACCGCGAGGCGGGCCGTCGCATCAGGCGGTAACCATGTAAACCGCGCCTGCGCCAAGTTGCATGCGCACCCGCGCGATCGGACATGATGCGGATCTCCGCGTGGCACGTGCCTGACGACGCCCGACACGGTGTGGATGCAATGGCTCCTCGATAAAGTAGACAGTGTTTGCCATGGATGGCAAGACTTGTCGCGTGTCGGTCAGCGCGAGTGTCCCTGCGTCTGTCCGCCCTTCCGAGGCTTCGGTTCGCGCCTCACACGCCTGGCGTCACTGTTTCCGTCGGTTCTCAGGGGGCCGCTTCGGGTTGCGGCTGACCCGTGGCGTCCACCCAGATGAAGCCATCGCGGTTGGGCATCCTCACCTGCGGCAGACTCCGGGCGTTCATTTCATCGGCCTCGCCGATGATGCCGTTTCGATGCAGGAGATAGGCGGTGAGCGCGTATACCTCGTCGTTGCTGAGGGACCCCGGCCTGTCCATGGGCATGGCGCGGCGGATGAAATCGAAGAGCGTCGTGGCGTACGGCCAGTACATGCCGATGTTCTTGTCCGGGTATTCGCTGTCGAGCGGCGAGCTGCCGCCGGCCAGTTCATCCGCCGTGCCGCCGATGCCTTCCTCGCCGTGGCACGCCGCGCAGCGTTGAGCGAACAGCTCCTTGCCCTGCGCGGCCGTCCCCTCGCCCTCGGGCAGGCCCGTGCCGTCCGGGTAGATGCTGAGGTCCCACGCCGCGATGTCGGCCTCCGTGGCCGGCCTGCCAAGGCGCGGGCTTTCGGGCTTCTCGTCGGCGGCAAGGGTCGTGAACGGAGCCGCGCACGCGCTCGAGATCACGATCGCGACCGAACACAAACTGGGTCGCAGCCGCGGGGAGAATAAAAATGGATGACTCTTCGCGCGGGGACGACGAGTGAGGCTGCGCAGCACGACGCAAGGCGCGGCAGGGTCCTCGTGCCGCGGCGGTGCCGCGCAATCAGGCGTACACATGGGTGACCTTGCCGTCCTCGCTCACTTCCCAGGCGACGATCGCGTTGTAGTGGAAGTAGCCGTTGCGCCCGCGCTCGGCGACGAGCGCGTCACGCTCCGGCTGCACGTAGCCGGTCTCGTCGGTGGCACGGCTCTTGAGGATTGCCGGCGTGCCGTCCCAGTGCCAGCCGATGCGAAAGCGCGTGAAGCAGCGCGGCAGCACCGGTTCCTGCAGTGCCGCCTCGGCCCAGCTCTTGCCGCCGTCGGCGGAGACCTCCACCCTGGTGATGCGCCCGCGTCCGCTCCAGGCCAGTCCGCTCACCTCGTAGTAGCCGGCGCCCGGCATGGTCATGCCGTGCGTCGGCGCCGTGATCACGGACTTCGCGTCCATCCAGAATGTGAATTGCCTCGCCTTGCCGCTCGGCAGCAGCTCGGTGTAGCGGGAGGTCTCGTTGCGCGACATGACCGGCCGATCAGTGAGCTCCAGCCGCCGCAGCCACTTCACGTTGAGCACGCCTTCCCAGCCTGGCGCGACCAGCCTGAGGGGGTAGCCGTTCTCGGGGCGTATCCTCTCGCCGTTCTGGTAGAGCGCGACGATGCAGTCCTCCATCGCCTTCTCCAGCGGCAGGCTCATGAGGTGCGCGATCGCGTCCGCACCCTCGGCGATCAGCCAGGTCGCGGCCGGATCGACGCCGGCCTCCTCGAGCAGGACCGACAGCGGCACGCCCGTCCACTCGCTGCAGGAGGCCAGTCCGTGCATGAAGCCGGCAGGCTGTTGCGCGGGTTCCTCGCGCCAGCCGGCGTTGCTGTTACCGCCGCACTCGATGAAGATGAGGTGCGAGCGCATGGGGTACCGCGCCAGGTCCTTCACGGTGAATTTCAGCGGCCGCTTCACCATGCCGTGTAGGAGCAGGCGATGCGCGGCCGGATCGATCTGCGGCACGCCGTTGTGGTGGCGCTCGAAGTGCAGGCCGGTGGGGGTGATGGTGCCTTCCAGCTCGTGCAGCGGCGTCCAGGATATGCCGTTTCCCGGCACCGCGGGGTTTGCCGAGATCCAGCGTACGACCTGCTCGTGTTCCGAAGGTTGGCCGTAGTTGGAGAAGGGCAGCCCGGGCTTTCGCATCCAGGGCGGCGTGGTGAGCGTGCCGCCGTCCGCCGGTGCGGTGGAATCCTCGGCCGCCAGCGCGGCGCCGGCTGCCACGCCCGCCGCCAGCGCGGCGCCGCGACGCAGGAAGACGCGCCGGTGCAGCAGCCCGCCGCCTGCCACCGGGATCAGGTCCTCGGCGCGATCGAGTCCGGGCAGCGATGAACGCGCCTTGATGTCCTCCGGCATTGCACCCCCATTGGCGGTCCGTGGCGCCATCATACCGCCAAATTCCGGCTGATTATGCCTCCCGCACTGCCTCGCCTCGAGATTGCCGGGACCGCCGGCCGGCCCTCCCGGCTCGGGCACCGTGCGGACCCGGGCACGCGGCCATTTGCCGCATGCGTCCAATTGCCGCACCGTTATAGAATCCGCCGGTGATCCTGACCAGCCTTTGTCTGCGCTACCTGCTCCTGTTGCGCGCCATCGCCATGGGCGGACAGGTCGTGGCGCTCGTTGCCGTGCACCTGCTCTCGGGAACCACGATCCCCTGGCCGCCGATCGCCGCCGTGATGGGCGTGCTCACCGCCATCACGCTGCGCAGCTGGCGCGGCATGCGCGCCGGCCAGCGCATCACGGAGGCGGTCGTGATGCGGCAGTTGTGCGTGGACATCGCCGCGCTCGCCACGCTGCTGTATTTCACCGGCGGATCGTGGAACCCCTTCGTGTCGCTGTTCCTGCTGCCGATCACGGTCGCCGCCGCCACCCTGCGCCCGGCCTACACCTGGCTGCTGGTTGCCGCCGCCGCCGGCTGCTATACGCTGCTGATGTTCTACCACCGGCAGACGCTGCACTGGGTGCATGACGGCGATCACTTCGCCCTGCACCTGTGGGGAATGTGGCTCGGTTTCCTGCTGAGCGCCGGCATCGTCGCCTTCTTCGTCGCGCGCATCGGCGCGACCCTGCGCGCGCACGACCGCGAGCTGGCCGGCGCCCGGCAGATGATGGCGCTCGGCACGCTGGCGGCCGGCGCTGCGCACGAGCTGGGCACGCCGCTCGGCACCATGGCGGTGGTGACCAAGGAGCTGCAGCACGACCTGCGCGACGAAAAGGCGCTCCGCGAGGGCCTTGAGCTGCTGCGCGCGCAGGTGGATCGCTGCAAGGAGATCCTCGGCCGCATGGCCGCACAGGCGGGCGAGCTGCGCGCCGAGGGCGGGGCGCGCACGAGCGTCGACCGCTATCTCGACGCGGTCATCGGCGAATGGCGTGCGCTCAGGCCGGAGGTACAGGCGATGGTGAAGCTCGACGGGCCGCAGCCTGCGCCCACGATCGTCGCCGATCGCACGGTCACGCAGGCCTTGATCAACGTCCTCAACAACGCCGCGGACGCCTCGCCGGCGAACGTCGAGGTGGCCGGCCATTGGGATGCCGAGGAGCTGAAGCTGGAGATCCGGGACCGCGGCACCGGCGTGCCGCCGGGCCTCTCCGGAGAGATCGGCAAGGCGTTCGTGACCACCAAGGCCGAAGGCATGGGCCTGGGGCTGTACATCGCGCGCACGACGCTCGGGCGCCTCGGCGGGAACGTGGAGCTGCGCAATCGCAGCGACGGCCGGGGCGCCGTGGCTACCATCGATCTCCCGCTGGCGAGGCTGAGCGCATGAGCGGGCGTCTGCTGCTGGTCGACGACGACGAGACGTTCCGGGCGGTGCTGTCCGCGGCGCGG
>CAZTPK010000216.1:0-4410 GCA_964614765.1 uncultured Gammaproteobacteria bacterium | reverse complement strand
ACCCCAAGCGGCGGGTTATCCACAGGCAAAATATCTCCACGGTCCGTGGCGCAAACTCTTGATTGCAAAAATGGCCCTGCCGCCTTAGCATGCAGCGCTTTTTCCAACTCGGTCCCGAGGAAAGAACGTGAAACGCACTTATCAGCCGAGCAAGCTCAAGCGCCAGCGCAACCATGGCTTTCGGGCCCGCATGAGTACCCGTGGCGGGCGGAAGATACTCAAGAGTCGCCGCGCCAAGGGCCGCGCGCGTCTTTCGGCCTGATCGTCCACGATTGCCGCGCCGTTCGGAGAGCTTCCGCCGAGACAGTCGACTGCTGCAGGCCGGGGAGTTTTCCGACGTCTTTGCGGCACGCCAGCGGCTCCAGAGCGGGCCCTTGCAGCTGTATTTCGCGGCCAACGGCCGTAAGCAGGCCAGACTGGGACTCGCCATCAGCCTCCGGGCAAGCGGCACGGCCGTCGTGAGGAACCGGCTGAAGCGTCTGGCCCGGGAGGCCTTTCGCCGGCAACAGGACTCCCTCTCGGGCCTGGACGTCGTGGTCAGCGTTAACCAACCCATCTCGACAAGCGTGCAGCGATCGTTCGCAGATAACCTGAAAAAGCTACTCCTCCGGGCCAGCTCATGCGCATCATCCTCACGTTCCTGATCAGGCTCTACCAGCTGCTCATCCGCCCCGTGCTGCCGCCGGCATGCCGCTACTCCCCCAGCTGCTCCGAGTACGCGCTGACGGCGATAGGGCGGTACGGCGCGCTGCGCGGCTCCTGGCTGGGCCTGAGGCGTCTCTGCCGCTGCCATCCGTATCGCGCCGGCGGCTACGACCCGGTGCCCTGACGTCGGCCTCTCTCGACCATGCCTCACAAACGTACAGCGCTGGTCCTGGCCCTATGCCTCGTGCTGACCCTTATCTGGCAGGCATGGGAGAAGGACTACGGGCGCCTGCGCGCCGCGGCCCCGCCCCCGGTCCCGCAGGAGCGCCTGCCGGCAACCGACCATATCCCGGCTCCCGATGCTGCCGGCGCAAGGCCCATAGAGGCCGGTGCGCCCGAGGTTCCCGCCGCTGGTGCGGGCCCGGCCACTTCCGACGCCGCCGCTGTCTCGATAGAGACCGACACCGTACGCGCCGAAGTCAGTCTTCGCGGCGGCGAGCTTTCCCGGCTGCTGCTGAAGGACTACCCGGTGGCGGTGGACAAGCCGGACGAACCGCTCACGTTTCTCGACAACAGCGATGCGCTCACGTTCGTGGTGCAGGGAGGCCTGTTGAGCGAGAACGAGGCACCCACGCATCAGGACGTCTACACCGCCGCAAAGCGCAGCTACCGACTCGGCGAAGGGGCCGAGTCGCTCGAGGTACCGCTGACCTGGCAATCGGCGTCCGGACTGCAGGTGACGAAGACTTACATATTTCACCGCGGTTCTCATGTCATCGACGTGCGCTACGACATCGCCAACACGGGCGCCAACGCGTGGCGCGGGCGCGCTTATGCGCAGTTGCTGCGGCGCGCCGAAAAGCCCAAGCGCGGCCTGATGAGCATGCCGACCTACATGGGTGCGGCCATCTCCAGCCCCGAGAAGCGCTACGAGAAACTGCCCTTCGACAAGATGGCCGCCACGCCGCTGGACCGGAACATCACCGGCGGCTGGGCCGCAATGCTCCAGCACTATTTCGTCGCCGCGATCGTGCCGCCGGCGCAGGAGCCATACCAGTACTACACGAAGGTCCTGGACCAGAATCGCTACATCGTGGGACTTTACGGGCCGCAGCACCAGGTCGAACCCGGCGCTTCCCTCACGCTGACGAGCACCCTCTACGCCGGACCGAAGGATCAGGATCGCCTGGAGCAGCTCGCGCCCGGCCTGGATCTCACGGTCGACTACGGCGCGCTCTGGTTCCTGTCCAAGCCGCTGTTCTGGTGGATGCAGAAGTTGCACGCGTGGACCGGGAACTGGGGCTGGGCGATCATCCTGCTGACCCTGACGGTGAAGGCCGCGCTGTACCGGCTGGCGGCCGCGAGTTATCGTTCGATGGCGCACATGAAGCAGGTGCAGCCTCGCCTCGTAGCGCTGCGCGAACGCTACGCCAACGACAAGCAGCGACTGAACCAGGCGATGATGGAGCTGTACAAGCAGGAGAAGATCAATCCGCTCGGCGGCTGCCTGCCGGTGCTGATCCAGATCCCGGTGTTCCTCGCCCTGTACTGGGTATTGCTGGAGAGCGTGGAGCTACGGCAGGCGCCGTTCGTCGCCTGGATCAAGGACCTCTCCACCTACGATCCGTATTTCGTGCTCCCGATCCTCATGGGCATCTCGATGTACGTGCAGACGAAGATGAATCCGGCCCCGCCGGACCCCGTGCAGGCCAGGGTGATGCAGATCCTGCCGGTGGTGTTCACCGTCTTCTTCATCTTCTTCCCCGCCGGCCTGGTGCTCTACTGGCTGGTGAACAACGTGCTGTCGATCGCGCAGCAGTGGCTGATCACGCGCAGCATCGAGGGCGCGAAGGCCAAGCCCTGAGGCCATGGGCGGTACTGCCGGCCGGCGGGCGCCCACCGATACGATCGCCGCGGTCGCCACCGCGGCCGGCAACGCCGCGATCGGCATCGTGCGGGTTTCCGGACCGCAGGCCTCCTCGATCGCCGAAGCCATGCTCGGCCGAAAGCCGCCGCCGCGCCACGCTACCTACGCCGGTTTTCGCAATGAGCATGGAAGACTCCTCGATCGCGGCATAGCGCTCTACTTCGCCGCCCCGGATTCCGTGACCGGCGAGGACGTCCTGGAGCTGCATGCGCATGGCGGTCACGTGCTGCTGCACCTGCTGCTCACGCGCTCGTTGCAGCTCGGTGCCCGGCTTGCCCGACCAGGGGAATTCACCGAGCGCGCCTTCTTCAACGGCAAGATCGATCTGGTGCAGGCCGAGGCGATCGCGGATCTCATCTCCGCCAACACCGAGCTGGCGGCGCGCGCCCCCACCGCCCGCGCGTCGCTGCAGGGGGAGTTCTCACGGCGCGTGCAATCCTTGGCCGCCGCCATCGACGCGTTGCGCGCGGAGATCGAGGCCTGGCTCGATTTCCCCGACGAGGAACCCGAGCGGATCGCCAAGCGCGACTTTCGCTCCCGAACCGCCGCCATCCTGGCCGAGGTGGATTCGACGCTGCGCGCCGCGCGCGCCGGGCAGTTGCTGCACGACGGCATCAGCGTGGTCCTGCTCGGGCGGCCAAATGCCGGCAAGTCCAGTCTCTTCAACTGCCTGCTTGGACGCGAGCGGGCGATCGTGAGCCCGCATCCCGGCACGACGCGCGACACGCTCGAGGCGCTCATCGATCTGAACGGCCTGTCGGTCGAGCTGACGGACACCGCCGGCCTTCGCGTGACGGCGGACGAGGTCGAGCGCGAGGGCATACGCCGTGCCGAGAGCGCCGCGGCCGGCGCGCATCACGTGCTGTTGCTGGTCCCGGCGGATGAGGATTACGACCAGGCCGACCATGCTCTGCTCGCGCGGCTGGGTCCGGCCGCCACCATCACTGTCGTGCGCACCAAGCTCGATCGAATCTTACATGCGCCGCCGCCGGCGCCCGATCGCGTTCCGCCCGAGATCTACGTCTCAACGCAGACCCAGCAGGGTATCGATGCGCTGACGCGCCGCATCCAGGAGGCATGCGGCCACGGCCTGGAACCGGAAGGCGCCTTCACCGCGCGACGCCGGCACGTGGAGGCGCTGACGGCGGTGCGCGCCGCCCTCGCGCGGGCGATGCCGCTGCTCCTGGGTGCGAGGGACATGGAACTCGTCGCGGAGCACCTGCGCCAGGCGCGGCGTCACCTGAGCGCGATCACCGGCGAGTACACCACCGAAGACCTGCTGGGCCAGATCTTCAGCACCTTCTGCATCGGCAAATGACCTCCCAGGCGCGGCAGCTGCTCATCACCCTGAGCAATATCGGCGATGCGGTGATGACCACGCCGGTGCTGACGGCGATGCACACGCTGCATCCGGACGCGCTCGTGGACATAATCGCCGACGCGCGCTCGGCGGAGCTGTTCGAGGCATGCCCCTTTCGGGGCGAGATCCTGCTGCGCGAGAAGAAAGACGGCTGGCGCGGCTGGTGGCGCCTGCTCCGCCCCCTGCGCAGGCATCGCTACCGTTTGATCGTCGATCTGCGCACCGACGGACTGAGCTGGCTGTTGCGCGCGCAGCGGCGCCGCACCAAGCGTCGAGCGCGCGCGCAGCGCGGCCACGCCGTGGAGCGCGCCTACGCGGTGATGGCCGGATTGCTGCCGGCGAGCGCACCGCCCCCCCTGCGCCTTTGGCTCGCATCCACGGATCGCGCGTTTGCGGCGCACCGTACCGCGAGCCTCCCGCGCGGACGGTGGCTGGCGGTGGCGCCGGGCGCGAACTGGCCGCCGAAGACCTGGCCCGT
>CAZTPK010000215.1:0-4415 GCA_964614765.1 uncultured Gammaproteobacteria bacterium | reverse complement strand
GGACCTGCTGGTCACGGCCCTGTTCCTGGCGTGGGGCTTCGTCTGGCTGCGGCTGGCGGGCGTCGATCTCGCGAGCCTGATCACGACCTCGGCGGTGATCACCGCAGTGATCGCCTTCTCCATGCAGGACACCCTCGGCAACATCCTGGGCGGCGTGATGCTGCAGCTCGACGAGTCCATCCGCGTCGGCGACTGGGTGAAGATCGAGGACGTGAGCGGCAAGGTGGTCGAGGTCCGCTGGCGCTACACCGCGATCCAGACCCGCAACCGCGAGACGGTCATCTTCCCCAACAGCTGGCTCATCAAGAATCGCTTCACCGTGATCGGATCGCGCGCCGACGCGCAGCTGCGCTGGCGCCGGTGGGTGTGGTTCAACGTGGACATTGCCTGCTCCCCGAGCGAGGTCTGCGACGTGCTGCAAGCCGCCGTCACCGAGGCGAACATCGACAACGTGGCTGCCGACCCGCCGCCCAGCGCCGTGCTGATGGATATCGACAAGGGCATGGGGCGGTACGCGCTGCGCTACTGGATCATCGACCCGCAGGACGACGATCCGACCGACTCGCAGGTGCGCGCGCACGCGCTGGCGGCGCTGGTGCGCCATGGCATGCAGCCCGGCATCCCGCGCGAGGAGCGCCTTAACATCAAGGACAACGAGGCGCGCCGCGCCGCCCTGCAGGCCGAGCAGCTCGCCGCGCGCTGCAAGGCGCTCGACCGGGTAGACCTGTTCGCGTCCCTCTCCGAGGCCGAGCGCGACTCCCTCGCCCAGCGCCTGGTCTACGCCCCCTTCGTCCGCGGCGACACGATCACCCGCCAGGGAGCGGTCGCCCACTGGCTGTACATCATCGTGCGCGGAGAGGCCGACGTGTGGGTGGAGCTCGGCGCGGAGCGGCAATTCATCACCACGCTGAAGGCCGGCAGCGTCTTCGGCGAGATGGGCATGATGACCGGCGAGCCGCGGCGCGCCAGTCTCACGGCGAGGACCGACGTGGAATGCTACCGGCTCGACAAGGAGGGATTCCGGCACATCCTCACCGCGCGCCCCGACGTGGCGGCCAAGCTCTCCGAGGTGCTGGCAAGCCGGCTCGCCGAGCTGGAGAAGCAGCGCGCGGCCGCGAAGCTAGAGGCGCGCGCGGCGCCGCGCCACGACGACATCCTGAGGCGCATCCGCAGCTTCTTCGGCCTCGACGCCGGCTGAAACGCCGATGATCTCCCAGGGCGCCGATCCGCCCGCGGGGCCGGGCACCGCCTGCTCTTCAGGCGGCCAGCAGGCCGCGCCAGGCGAAAACGCCCAGCGCCAGCAGCGCCGCGAGGTTGAGCAGGTTCCAGCGGCTCTGCGTGCGCTCGAAGATGATCTCGATCGCGTAGAGCATCAGCACCGCCTTGACCATCATCAGCGACACCCCCGTCACCTGGAAGCCGCGCTGGCCGAACAAGGCCACGATCGCGACGCCCGCCAGGATGAGGTAGTCCATGGGCGTGGTCTGGAAGCGCACGCCGGTGTTGTAGCGAACGGTGAGCGCGATGGCCACGGTGAGCACGGCGAAGAACGCCACCTCCATCGCCGTGGCCTCCGCCAGGGAGCCCTCCGTGGTGGTGAGGTAGGACACGAACACCACGGCCACGTACACGGCTCCGCGCATCAGGAAGGGGACCTGCTCGCGCTTGTACAGCATCTCCGCCAATAGCACGACCGCCAGCACCGCGGAGGTCATGCCGAAGTCGCGGGGCACCTCGGCGGTCATCACCGCGGCGATCGCCAGGTACAGCGGCACGCCCAGGGCGATGAGGAAGTAGGGGTGGCGGGCGACGGGGGCGGATCGCACGAGACGCTCCCACCAGCGTATCCCGATCGCCTCCTCCTCCCGGCGGCGCCATCCGGAGCGCTCGGCGCGCACCAGCAGCGCGAACAGGATCGCCACCCCGCCCAGGTAGAACGCCAGGATGGTCCAGTCGCTCTCGTGCCGCAGCAGCACCGCGCTCAGGACGAAGAGCGCCTGCAGCGCGTAGATCCGGATGACGACCTCGTAGTGCGTGAAGCCCAGATCGAGCAGGCGGTGATGGATGTGGTTGCGGGCCGCCCGGAACGGGCTCTCGCCCCTGGCCGCGCGCATGATCATGACCGAGAAGATGTCGACGATCGGCAGCCCGAGGAACAGCAGCGTGCTGGCGGGGCTGAGCGAGGTGAAGGTGCGTTGCGTGAGGTGGATGGCCAGAAAGGCGAGCGAGAAACCCAGGAACTGGCTGCCCGCGTCGCCCATGAAGACCCGGGCGGGGAAGGTGTTGAACCGCAGGAAACCGAGCACGCCGCCGATGGTGGTGATCGCGAAGATGAGCGTCTCGGTGCCGTCGACCATGTAGGCCAGGAACGCGATGACAAGCAGGCTCAGCAGGCCCTCGCCGCCGGCCAGACCGTCCAGTCCGTCGGAGGTGTTCATGGCGTTGATCATGCCGACGATCGCCACGAAGGTGAGCGTCACGCCTGCCCATTTGGGCAAGGCATCCAGGCCGAGGAACGGCGCGTGCTCGATCCACAGGCCGCCGTGGAAGACGACCAGCGCGGCGGCGATGAACTGGCCGATGAACTTCACGCGGTGGCTGATCGTGCGGCGATCGTCCCAGATCCCGAAGGCCAGCAGCACGAGCGCCGCCAGCGTGTAGGACTCCGCCAGCGGATTGCGCGGCAACAACAGGAACAGCGGCACCAGCGCGCCGATGACGATGCCGATCCCGCCGACGCAGGGGATGGGCGCCGTGTGCACCTTGCGCGGATCGGGCCTGTCGATCAGTCCGAGCGCCGGCGCGAGGCGCCACATCAGGGGAATGATCGCCATGCTCACCGCGGTGGCGACCACCAGTCCGAACAAGGGCTCCACGTTTACGCT
This sequence comes from uncultured Gammaproteobacteria bacterium, assembly GCA_964614765.1. Lineage (GTDB taxonomy): Bacteria > Pseudomonadota > Gammaproteobacteria > JAJPIJ01 > JAJPIJ01 > JAJVHZ01. The sequence continues at coordinate 1,530 of CAZTPK010000215.1, read as the reverse complement.
ACTGTCCTCTCAAACCGGTCTGCACGTTCACGAACGATCCCGCCCCTCCGCGTCCACGTCGAGAGGATGCCGAGCCTCCGTTCCGCAAGGATTCGCCACGATCGCCCCCGACCCGCTGCGGGCGAAGGCGCAACGCAGGGGGCGCATCGGCCGCCGCGTCGCGCCGGGACATCCCTCCCCTGGCCCGAACCGGCCGGGAGGACGGGGAAGGACGAGTGCTATTCGCGGCCCTCGCGCCAGGCGAGCATCGTGTCCTCGATGCTCCTGTCGTAGCGCGCGACGATCCGGTCGAGATCGATCCTTCCGCTGCCGTCCGGCAGCGGCACGTCCATCGTCGCCTCCACCTCCGGGAACTCCTCCAGCCCCAGGGAATGCTGCGCCTCCCGCATGCGCACCACGGGCACTTCCGCCTCCGGGGCCGCGACCGGTTCCGATCGCGGCGGCTCGGCCAGGCCCGCCAGGATGCGATTGACCGCGTCGAGGCGCTGCTCCACGCTCAGCGCCGCGGCCATGCGCGCGATCTCCGAGACTGGATCCGGCGTGTTGCGAGCCGATGACGACGCCGTACCGGCCGCGAGCGGCATATCCGCTTCGTTTCCCATCTGACACCCCCCGTCCCCGCGGCCCGGCGCGCAGCGGCGCGATGCTGACCCCAGACCCGCAGGACCACTGCTTCAGTACCGCCCCAGCGGCATACATGAACAATTATGGCAGCAACTTCTAGGAGAGACTCTTAATCCTTCGGGTTTTCCGGACGCGTTCACGTCCAGGGGAACGCCGGTCTGCCGGTGCGGCCCTGTCGCGGACGGCGCCGCTCAGCGTCCGAAGAGCTTTTTCAGCGCCCCCTGCACCGCCTCGCCGGTCTTCCTCACCGCCCGCTTCGTGCTCTCGGTCGCCGCGTCGATCGTGGACCTATCCTGCGGGGCCGCGCGCGTGCCGCCGCGCAGCGCGATCGCGCACACGTCCTCGTCCGCGGTGGCGCGATCGAACAGACCCTCGGCCACCAGCGACAGCCCCCCGGTGGCCATCGCCGCACCGACCTTCAGCCCCACGCCGGCCACGGCCTCGGCGTCGGCCGCCGGCTTCGGATCGGCGAGCGTGCCGCCGATGCGGATCACATCGCCGCCGAGGGAGGCGACATTCAGCCCGCTGCCCGATCGCGGCTTGGGCTGCACGCCGATGTCCAGGCGCTCGGTCTTCAGGTCGACGAGGCCGCCGCCCAGTACCGTGAGTTGATCGGTGCGCAGCGCCACGCCCTCGCGGCTGGAGGCCAGGCCTTCGCGCACGCCGAAGTTGAACACCGCGCACTCGATGCGCGTGTGGGCACCGCGCGCCGAGAGCGGGTTGAGGAGGCGCACGGCGTCGAATAGGAGATCCGTGCTGCCGAGATGGCTGGGCACCGTGCCGGGACCCACGCGCACGAGCACGCGGCCGTTGCCGCTGCCCATGACCTCGGCGGGAGAGCGGCCGCGGCCGTCGATGTCGAGCCGGAAGTCCACCGGCGCCCCGGAGATCCGCTTGCCTTGGAAC
>CAZTPK010000214.1:0-4444 GCA_964614765.1 uncultured Gammaproteobacteria bacterium | reverse complement strand
CCCCCCCGCGGGCGGCGCACGCCGCGCTCCAGTGCCTGTTCCAGGCGGCGGCGGAACTGACTGCGATTCGCCAGCCCGGTGAGGCTGTCGTAGTGCGCCAGCCGGCGCAGTTTCAGCTCGGCCTGCTTGCGCTTGATCGCCTGGCGTAGGGTGCGGGCGATGACGTGCCCGTCGGTCTGTCCCTTGACGATGTATTCCTGCGCGCCGGACTCGACGGTGTCGAGGATGGCCTGATCGTCGTCGACGGCGCTGAGCACGACCACCGGTATGTAGCGGCAGATCTTCAGCAGCCGGTGCACCGTCTCCACGCCGCGGGAATCCGGCAGGTTGAGATCGGTCATGACCACGTCGAACGGGGTGGTCTTCAGCGCCGCCAGGCCCGACCTCAGGTCGGCGACGTGGGTGATCGCCATGGCGGGGCCGGCGCAGGCCGCCAGCCGCCTCTGGATCAGCGCCGCGATGTCGGACTGGTCCTCGATGAACAGGACGTTCACGGGCGTCTCTGGCGCCAAGCGTTGTACGGGGCGCGGCGGTTCGGGTGCGTTTTGTTCGTGTCGCGCATCTCCGGTGCATAGCGACCGGAAGCGTACAGACTTTACCCGCGGGCCGACCGGAAGCCGGGGGTGAGGCGAGGCGACATATGCCGGCCCGGGGCCCTCCGTCCTGCGCCGAGGGCCGACCGGCGCGCCGGATGCAGAAAGGGGGTCCTCCCCGGCCTGCCGATCCGATTCGGGAACAGCCGCGGAGAAAGCATCGCGAAGGCGCCGCCGGCGGCGACCGCGACCGCCAGCGCCCGTGTGCCGACGTCGGGGGCGGGGCGGCTGTGCCGGGCACAGACCCACAGACCGATCAGGCCGCAGGTGGGAAGCGTGACCAGCGCCGACAGCGCGGAGATCCGCGTCCGCTCGTTCAGGCCCGCGGCGGCCGGGTGCTGGTCTGGCGCCAATCATCTGTGTTCCGTCGGCCTGGCGCCCGTAACCGGCGGCGGCACCTCGTCGTGGAGGATGTTCTCGGCCCCGTGGAACACGAGGAAGTGCCGGCCCTTGGCCCGCGCGATAAGCGTGACCCCGACCTTCTGCGCGAGCTCCAGTCCCATCTTCGTGACGCCAGAGCGCGAGAGCAGAGCGGGGATGCGCATCTGCGCGACCTTGATGACCATCTCCGAGGTCAGCCGGCCGGTGGTGTAGAAGACCTTGTCCTCCCCGGCGATGTCCTCGAGCCACATCTGTCCGGCGATGGCGTCGACGGCGTTGTGTCGCCCTACGTCCTCGACGAAGCTCAGGATCTCGGTGCCCGCGCACAGCGCGCAGCCGTGCACCGCGCCGGCGTTGCGATACACCTCGTTGTAGGCATGCAGGCTCTTCAGCAGCCCGTAGATTATGGACTGGCGCAGCGGCACCTGCGGCAATCGCAGCTCGTCCAGTTCCTCCATGATGCGGCCGAATACGGTTCCCTGCCCGCAGCCGGTGGTGACCGTGCGCCGGGCGAGCCTCTCGTCCCAGTCCGCCGTTCCACGGCGCGTGGTGACGGCCACGGCATTGACGTCCCAGTCGACCTGCACGGAGACGATGTCCTCCAGATCGGTCGCGAGCCTCTGGTTGCGCAGGTACCCGAGGGCCAGCAGCTCCGGATGCGTGCCCAGCGTCATCAGCGTGACGACCTCGCGCTTGTCGACGTAGAGCGTCAGCGGGTTCTCCCCCGCGATCTGCATGGGCTGCGGCTGGCCGTATTCGTCGAAAGCGGTGACGGCGTGCGTCGCCGGCAGACCGCTGCTGGTCATGATCGGGCGATAGCGGGCTGTATCGGTCGTCATGGCGATGGTGCGGAAGGGGGTGCGGACACGTTGCCGGCGGCGTCGCGGTGCGAGTGCGGCGAGCGGCCATGGCTGCGGCCCGTCGCCCGGCGATGCTCAGCCGCCGGTCACGTTCATGTGGCGAAAGATGACCGGCCGGGCAGCCAGGTCGAAATCGTGTCCCCGGGGCTTGATCGCCATGGCGTCGCGGATGGCCTGCTTCAGCGTGTCGAGATCGCCGGGGTTGGCGCGCACCACCCGCTTCAGATCGACGGAATGCTCCTGGCCGAGGCAGAGCAGCAGCCGTCCCTCCACCGTCAGGCGCACGCGATTGCACGCGTCGCAGAAGTTGTGGCTGTGCGGCGAGATGAAGCCGACTCGCGTTCCGGTCTCGCGGATGCGGAAATACCGCGAAGGCCCGCCCGTGGTCTCCGCGGTCGCCGTCAGCGTGTACTCCCGCTCGATGTCGCGCCGCACCTCGTCGCTGGAATAATACGCCTCGGCGCGATCGTGATCGCCGATGACGCCGAGCGGCATCTCCTCGATGAAGCTGATGTCCAGGCCGCGCCCGCTGGCGTAGCGCACCAGGTCGAGGACCTCGTCGTCGTTGCGATGGCGCAGGATGACGGAGTTGATCTTGATCCGCTCGAAGCCGACCGCCATCGCCGCCTCGATGCCGGCCAGGACCTGGTCGAGATTCCCGACGCGCGTGATCCGCCTGAACCGGTCGGCGCGCAGCGAATCCAGGCTGATGTTGACGCGCCGCACCCCGGCGTCTTTCAACTCCTGCGCCATGCGGGGCAGCTGCGAGCCGTTGGTGGTCAGCACCAGCTCACGCAACGGCAGCGCGCCGAGATCCCGGAACAGCCGGATAACATTTCGTCTCACCAGCGGCTCGCCGCCGGTGATGCGTATCTTCTGAACCCCGAGCTCGACGAAGGCGCGCCCGATGAAGGCCAGCTCCTCCAGGGTCAGCACCTGCGCACGCGGCAGGAATGCCATCTCCTCGGCCATGCAATACACGCAGCGGAAGTCGCAGCGATCCGTCACCGAGATGCGCACGTAGTCCACGGTACGGCCGTAACGGTCGATGAGTTGCGGGGACGGATGGGCGGGAGCGGGGCTCATGGAATTCCTCGAACGCGAGGAAGTATACCACCCTGAAAGCGGTCGCAGAGGCGTGTCCGGACAATGACTTGACTTATCGCATCGGGTTCGACACTCTGCCGCCCAGCACGGTTCGAATTTCCCGATCCGATCGCCACGGCGCCGACCGCTCTAACGATAACAACGCCTGACTGGGAGGACTCCGCATCATGGCGCAGCTGCTGTCCAAAGAACGCATCATCGCCAAGCCTGGATTCAACCGCTGGCTGGTGCCGCCTGCCGCCCTCGCCATACACCTGTGCATCGGCATGGCCTACGGCTTCTCGGTGTTCTGGAAGCCGCTCGGCGGCGCGCTGGTGGACGCCGATGGCAATGCGGTTCCGGCATGCGCCGCCGGCGCCACCACCTTCGCCGAGAAGGCAGCCGGGACGCTGAAGGCGCTGGTGGCCACCGACTGCAACTGGACGCAGTTCGACCTCGGCTGGATGTACACGCTATTCTTCGTCCTGCTGGGCTGTTCGGCTGCCGTTTGGGGCGGCTGGCTTGAGCGCGCCGGGCCGCGGAAGGCCGGTCTGGTCTCGGCCGTCTGCTGGTGCGGCGGATTGCTGATCTCCGCCCTCGGGGTCTACTGGCACCAGCTGTGGATGATGTGGTTGGGCTCCGGCGTCATCGGCGGCGTCGGCCTCGGCCTAGGCTACATCTCGCCGGTGTCCACGCTCATCAAGTGGTTCCCCGATCGTCGCGGCATGGCTACCGGCCTGGCGATCATGGGCTTTGGCGGCGGCGCCATGATCGGGTCGCCGTTCGCGACCCTGCTGATGAATTATTTCAAGACGCCGACGGACCCCGGCGTATGGCAGACCTTCGTGACCATGGCGGTGGTGTATTTCGTGTTCATGCTCGGCGGTGCCTTCGGTTACCGCGTGCCGCCGCCGGGGTGGAAACCCGAGGGCTGGCGGGCGGCCGCGAGCACCGCGGTCAACACCATGATCACCATGCATCACGTGCATCTGAAGAACGCCCACAAGACCCCGCAGTTCTGGCTGCTGTGGCTGGTGCTGTGCCTGAACGTGTCGGCGGGCATAGGCATCATCGGCGCCGCCTCGCCGATGCTGCAGGAGACCTTCGGCGGGCAGCTCTTCGGCAAGCCGGAGTTGGGATTCGCCGAGTTCACCGACGAGGACAAGGTCGCGGCGGCGGCGGTCGGCGCCGGGTTCGTCGGTCTCATCTCGCTGTTCAACATCTTCGGCCGCATCGGCTGGGCGTCTTTCTCGGACAAGCTGGGGCGCAAGCGCACCTACGTCACCTTCTTCCTGCTTGGCGCCGTGCTCTACGCGCTGGCGCCGATGGCGGCGCGCGGCGATCACTTGGCGCTGTTCGTGGGCTGCTTCTGCATCATTGCCTCGATGTACGGCGGCGGCTTTGCCACCATTCCGGCCTACCTTGCCGACATGTTCGGCACCCAGTTCGTGGGGGCGATACACGGCCGCCTGCTGACCGCCTGGTCGACGGCGGGAATACTCGGGCCGGTGGTCGTGAACTACA
>CAZTPK010000213.1:0-4446 GCA_964614765.1 uncultured Gammaproteobacteria bacterium | reverse complement strand
CCCCAGGTCAGCTGCACGCCCGGCGCCACCACCATGCGGTCGTAATCGAGCCACTTCCCGCCGCGCAGGCGCGCCCGGCGCCGGTTACCGTCGATCTCCACCACCGCGTCTTGGATGATCTCCACGCCGGCGGCGGCGAGCGCGTCGCGCCGCAGAGTCAGATCCTCCACGCCCCGCAGGCCGTCCATGACCCAGTTGCTCATGGGGCAGGTGACGTAACGTTCACCGGGGTCGACCAGCGTGACGTGCAGGGCCGGCGCGACGCGGCGCAGGTAACGCGAACAGGTGGCGCCCGCGAAACCGCCGCCGGCGATCACCACCCTGCCCTGTTCCCCGCCCGCGCGCACGGCCGCCGGCAACGCCGCGAGCGCGCCGAGGCTGCGCAGGAACCGTCGCCGGTGCATCGGCTCCCGGCTCATCGGCGTCCGCCCGCGGAATTGCCCTGCGCGGCGAGGTACGTGGCGATACCGGCCAGCTCCTCGTCGGTGTAGCCACGCGCGATGCGGTCCATGATGGTGGGGTGTCCCTTGCCCTGCTTGTACTCGAGCAGGCGTCGCAGGAGGTAGGCCGCCGGCTTGCCCTGCAGACTGGGCATCGCGGCGGGGCTGCGTCCTTCGGGCCCGTGGCAGGTGTAGCAATTGAACGACAATGCCTCGATCGACGGCCCCGCCGGCGCTGCTCCGCCCGCTTCGAAAACCGCCATCAGCGACACGCCGGCCGCCGCCGCGATCGCTCGCGGGATCAATGTTCGTAGGGGTCCTGCCACAGTCGCTCTCCGCTGCGGATTATACTTCCTCCCGTCCTGGACCGTTTGGAGCCGCCGCGCCGAGGACGGTTCCCGTGCCGACCGATGACTGCCTACATCACCCACCGCGATTGCCTCAAGCACGAGATGCTGCCGGATCACCCGGAGTGTCCCGGCCGCCTGCACGCGATCGAGGACCGGCTGAAGGCCGCCGGCATCATGGATTATCTCCATCAATACGACGCGCCGAAGGCTACCCGCGAACAGCTGGCGCGCGCGCATACCATGCGGCACGTGGAGGAGATCTTCGCGGCCGCGCCGCAATCGGGACTGGTGCGTATCGACCCGGACACGGCCATGACCCCGCATACGCTCGATGCGGCCCTGCTCGCCGCCGGCGCGGTGGTGCTGGCCACGGACCTGGTGGTGCAAGGCCGGGAGAGGAACGCGTTCTGCAACGTGCGGCCGCCAGGGCATCACGCCGAGCGCGACTGCGCGATGGGCTTCTGCTTCTTCAACAACGTCGCCGTCGGGGTTCTGCACGCGCTCGACGCGCACGGCCTCGAGCGCGTCGCGCTGGTCGATTTCGACGTCCACCACGGCAACGGCAGCGAAGACATCTTCGACGGCGATCCGCGCGTCCTGCTGTGCTCCTCCTTCCAGCATCCCTTCTACCCCTTTCGCGCGGGACCCTCCGTCCCGGGCCAGCGCGTGAACGTGCCGCTGCCCGCGGGCGCCGGCGGTCCGGAGTTCCGCGCCGCGCTGAAGGAGCGCTGGTTCCCCGCGATCGAGGCCTTCGCGCCGCAGATGATATTCATCTCCGCCGGCTTCGACGCGCACCGCGAGGATCCGCTGGCCAGTCTCAACCTGGTGGAGTCGGACTACGCATGGGTGACCAAGGCGATCATGCGCCTGGCCAGCGAATTCGCCGCCGACCGCATCGTCTCGACCCTGGAAGGCGGCTACGCCCTCTCGGCGCTCGGCCGCAGCGCCACGGCCCACGTCCGCACCCTGCTGGGACTGGAATGACGCCGATCAAGGTCGCGGCGCCGCCGCGCATCGATAATCCGTCCGGGTCGGTTCGCGTCGGGGCGTGCCGGGCGAATGTCGCCGGCAGGGCGGCGAGCGAGGCGCGCGACGAGCAACAGCAAACTACATCCTCGCGGAGGAGGGCCAGCCATGCAATGCAACGTGGGGCAGACCGAACGCATCATCCGCATTGTCGCCGGTGTCGTCATCATCGCCGCCGGCGTCCTGCTCGGAAGCTGGTGGGGCGCCATCGGCCTGATACCGCTGGCTACCGGGCTCATGCGCTGGTGCCCGGCCTGGTCGATGCTGGGCATCAATACCGCCAAGACCTCCTAATCCCATGAAGGTGGTCGTGGTGGGTGGCGTCGCCGCCGGCATGTCGGCGGCGGCCAGGTGCCGGCGCCTGTCCGAAAGCGCCGAGATCGTCGTCATCGAGCGCACGCAGCACGTCTCCTTCGCCAACTGCGGCCTGCCCTATCACATCGGCGGGGAGATCGAGCATCGCGAGGCACTGCTGCTGCAGACCCCGCAGACGCTGGCCGAGACCCTCAACCTCGACGTGCGCATCGGTCACGAGGTGACGGCCATCGATCGGGCGCGGCGGACCGTCGAGGTCACCGAGTTGCAGACCGGCCGCCGCTACACCGAGGCCTATGACCGCCTCGTGCTCTGTCCGGGCGCCCATCCCATCCGCCCGCCGCTGCCCGGCGTCGACCATCCGCGCATCCACACGCTGCGCAACATCGAGGACATGGACGCGATCATCCGCGATCTCCGGCCGCAGGCGCGCCGCGCGGTCGTCATCGGCGGCGGCTACATCGGCGTGGAGATGGCCGAGAACCTGCGCCACGGCGGTCTGGAGGTCGACCTGGTGGAGATGGCCAACCAGATCATGCCGCCGCTCGACGCGGAGATGGCGCGCGATCTCCAGTACCACCTGGAATATCACGGCGTGCGCCTGTACCTGGGCACGGCCGCCGCCGCCTTCGCGGACGCCAACGGCCGTGTGGCCGTGACGCTCGCCAACGGCGTGGTCCTGCACGCGGACATCGTCATCATGGCCGCCGGCGTACGGCCGGACACGCGCCTTGCGCAGGCCGCGGGCCTGGAAGTGGGCGCGCACGGCGGCATCAAGGTCGATGACCGGATGCGCACCTCCGACCCGAGCATCTACGCCGCCGGCGACGCCGTCGAGGTGGTGGACACGGTGAGCGGCGAGCCGGCGGTCGTGCCGCTCGCGGGCCCGGGCAACCGCCAGGGCCGCATCGTCGCCGACCACATCTTCGGCCGCGACACCCGTTACCGCGGCACGCAGGGCACGGCCATCGTCAAGGTCTTCGAGATGACCGGCGGCGGCACCGGGGCCTCGGAGAAGGCGCTGAAGCGCCGCGGCACGCCCTATCGCAAGGTCTACCTGCATCCCTCCGGCCACGCGAGCTACTATCCCGGCACCGCGCCGATGCACATGAAGGTGCTGTTCTCGCCCGATGACGGCAAACTGCTCGGCGCCCAGGTCGTCGGCTTCGACGGCGTCGACAAGCGCATCGACGTGCTGGCCACGGCTCTGCGCGCCGGCATGACCGTCTTCGACCTCGAGGAGCTGGAGCTGGCCTACGCGCCGCCCTACGGTGCGGCCAAGGATCCGGTCAACATGGCCGGCTTCATCGGCAGCAACCTGCTGCGCGGCGACCTCGATCTCTGGTACGCGGAGGACTATCCGCAGGTGACCCAGGGCGGAACGATCATCGACGTGCGCAGCCCGATCGAGTTCCGGGCCTGGCACATCCCGGAGGCCGCCAATATCCCGCTCGGGGAGCTGCGACGGCGCATGCACGAGATCCCCGCCGGCAAGCCGGTCTTCCTCTACTGCCGCGTCGGCTTTCGCAGCTACCTCGCGCACCGCGCGCTGGTGCAGTCGGGCTACGGGGAGGTCAGGACGCTGGCCGGCGGCTCCAAGACCTTCTGCAGCTTCCACCGCACGCCGCTCTGCACCGGCCGGCCTGGTGTACCATTCGTTCCACACGCCGAGGAGAAACTCGCGGAGACCGCCGACCCCGGCTGCGCCGCCTGAGCATCATGACCAAGTCGAAGACTGCAACGGACCCGGCGGCGCTGCGCGTCGGCGATTTCATGGCGCCTTTCCCCTTCTCGCTGGCGCCCGACGCCACCCTCTCGGATGCGCGCTACCTGATGAACAAGCAGCGCATCCGCCATCTGCCGGTGCTCGTCGATGGCGAGCTGGTGGGGGTGGTCACGCGCACGGACCTGCTCGAGGCGGAGCCCTCGGACGCCATCGCCCTGAAGGTCTGGGAGCAGCAGCACCTGCTCGAGAAGCTGACCGTACAGCAGATCATGACCCTGCATCCGGTCACCGTCACCGCGGCGACGACGCTGGTCGATGCGGCGCGGCTGATGCTGGACCGCAAGATCGGCTGCCTGCCGGTGGTCGACGAGAACCGCAGGCTGCGCGGCCTGCTGACCGAGACCGACGTCCTGCGAGCCCTGATCGACGCCTGGACGCCCGCCTAGCGTCCCGCGACGGTCTCCGCCGCCACGACCGCGCCGGGGTCGGCAGCGGTCGCGGATGACTGTTACCCTTGCGACGTGAAAGCGGGACCGTCATGAGCACGCTCAACCTCGATCGGCTGTTCGCACCGCGCTCGGTGGCGGTG
>CAZTPK010000212.1:0-4495 GCA_964614765.1 uncultured Gammaproteobacteria bacterium | reverse complement strand
GTACTGCAACATGCCGAAGCCGGTGGCCGCGACCACCAACTGCAGCAGCAAGGCGGAGTGTATGCGCGTCTTCTTCGGCGCGTCCTGCCGGGCGCTGGTCCAGGTCGGCATGCGCGATGCGCTGCCGGTGGTCTCCCCGATTGCCGCCGCCCGGCCCGGCCCCGCCGGGCGCAACACCCCACGCTGTTCCATGTCGCGGATGTAATGCAGGAGGCTCTCGGCATCGCGAAACCGGTCCTTCGGTTTCTTCGCGATCATCAGGTACAGCAGCGGCTCGAACATGCGCAGCTCGTTCGGAAGCCGCGGCAACGCCCCCTGGCGATGCTTCAGGATGATGTCAACCACCGAATCGGCCTGGTACGGCTTGCTCCCCGTCAGCATCTCGTAGAGGATGATGCCGAGGGAATAGATATCGGCACGGCCGTCGATGGGCACGTCCTCGGCCTGCTCCGGCGCCATGTAGTTGGGACTGCCGAGAAAGATCCCCGTCGACGTCAGGTCGTGATCGATGGTGAGCTTCTTGGCGATGCCGAAGTCCGTCAGCAGTGGCGTGCCGTCCTTTCGGAAGAGGATGTTGGCCGGTTTCACGTCGCGGTGTATGACGCCGCTCTTGTGCGCGCAGTCGAGCGCGCTGGCGATCCGCGCGACGATATCGAGGGCCTCCTGCGGCGCGACACCATCGGCCATGCGGGCCTTCAGGTCGCCACCCTCGATGTATTCCATCGAGATGTAGATGAGGTCGCCGTGGCGACCGACGTCATAGATGGTGATGATGTTCGGGTGGCGCAGGGAGGCGACGATGCGCGCCTCGTTCATGAACCGCTCGACGTTCTTGGAGGTGACGTCATTCGTGGTGTCCAGCACCTTCAGCACGACCTGTCTGCCGAGCGACGCCTGGGTGGCGAGATAGGCGGTGGCCATCCCGCCGACGCCGATCGCACGAATGATTTCGTATCCGGGGATTTCCATGTTCTCGATTATAGCGGCGCCCCGCTCACGCTCCCGGGGCGACCCGGCCAAGCCGCAGGGCTGCTCGCATGCGTGCACGGTCGATATAATTGTGCTGAATGAAACATCCTAGCTGCGGGCCTGGTCCCGTGGGTGTGACCGCCTTGGCGCTGACTGTCTCATTGAATGCCTGCACGGTCAGCCCGACGGCCGAGCATGCGCCGCCTCCCGTCTCGGCGACCAGGAACCTGACGGGCGGAACGGGTTTCCAGATTCAGCTTCCTGCATTCGTCGAGCGCCCGCGGCCGGGCGACTTCTCCGTCTGTCACGGCAACACTTGCGCGAAGCGTGCCAGAATCAGCCTTTCCGAATCCGATTGGGCTCAAGTGCGCGCGATCCTGAGCGATCCAGCCCCCGACGCGGGCACGGAGCGGGCGAGGATCGCCGCCGCGGTCGCCCTGCTGGAAAACATGGTCGGTTTGATGACCGGAACCGATGCCGACCTGGGCAAGGATGACGGCATGGGCCGCCCTGGGCAGCTCGATTGTATCGATGAGGCAGTCAACACAACGGTTTACCTTACCATGCTGCAGACCGACGGTCTGCTCCGGTTTCACAGCGTCGGCGGGCAGGCCACCCGCGGACCGTTCACCGGTCTGCTCGCCCAGTGGCCCCATTCCACGTCCGTCCTGCGCGACACGCAGTCCGGCGTGGACTATGCGGTGGATTCCTGGTTCCTGGCGAACGGCGAGCCGCCCTACATCGTGCCGATGTCGGCCTGGTGGCGGGGCTGGCGCCCTCCGGGGCTGTGATCGGCCGCGCTGGTTGCACGGTCGCGAGGAATTACGCATCCGTTTTCTCCCGCCTGTCATGGCCCGTGCACCAGTTGGCGTTCGCGCGGATGACCCCGGTGGTGGCAGGCACTAGAATTGCAAAGCGTCTTGACGAGACCATGGCCGCCAATGGCCAGCGATGGGATACCGACCCGACCTGCGCCGGGCCGACCAACAAGGACCAGAAATCATGAAAGAGAAAAGCGAAGCCCTGCGCCGCCGCAAAGGTTCGCGCCAGCTCATCGACAAGCTGCTTGCAGAACGACAACGCGTGCTGGTGTTGATGTGCGAGGTGCTGGGCCTGAAGCCATTCACCGCCGACAAGCCGGTCAAGGACCTGCTCGGGGAATTCAACTCGGTGCTGGTCGACTACATCGCGGCGGGTCATTTCGGACTCTACCACCGCATCATCCAGGGCACGGAACGCCGGCAGGCAGTGGTCGCCACGGCCAGCAAGGCGTACCCGCGCATCGCCGCCTCCACCGACGCCGCCGTGGACTTCAACGACAAGTACGGCGGCGAGTGGAACTTCCATTTCATGGACACGCTTGCCGACGATCTCTCGAGGCTCGGCGAGAAGCTCGCCACCCGCATCGAACTCGAGGATCGCATCATCGCCGCGATGCTCGGCGAGCACGTACTGGGGGAAACGGCCCCCGCTCCGAAGGTCCGCGCCCAGGCGAAATAGCCCGACTAATCATCGCTTCCCTCCAACCGTCGCGGTCTTTCCGCGGGCGTTGCTTTCGCGTACTCTCGTCGGCTGGCCCCGTAAGCCGTCTCGTTTCCCGGCGCGTTCCTGACATGAGCTCCATCAATCAGCTGCTCGCGGACCGCGATCGCGCAGTGCTGTGGCATCCGTGCACGCAGATGCAGGACCACGAGTGGCTGCCGCTCGTGCCCATACGGCGCGGCGAGGGCGTCTGGCTCGAAGACCACGACGGCCGCCGTTATCTCGATGCCATCAGCTCGTGGTGGGTGAACCTGTTCGGACACGCCAATCCGCGCATCGGGGCCGCGGTCGCCGAGCAGGCGCGGCGGCTGGAACACGTGCTGCTCGCCGGCTTCACCCACGAGCCTGCGATCGAGCTCGCCGAACGCCTCACCGCACTCGCGCCGCCGGGACTGAGCCGCTGCTTCTACGCCGACAACGGCTCCTCGGCGGTGGAAGTCGCACTGAAGATGAGCTTCCACTACTGGCGCAACAGCGGCCGCACTGCAAAGACGCGATTCATCTGCCTCGAAAACAGCTATCACGGCGAGACCCTGGGCGCACTGGCCGTCGGCAACGTGCCACTGTACAAGGAAGTGTACGGGCCGCTGCTCATGCAGGCGCTGGTCGCCCCCTCGCCGGATTGCCACCGGCGCGCGGCCGGCGAGACATGGCTGGAGTATTCGCGCCGCAGCTTCGAATCCATGGCGCAACTCATCGCCGAGCACGCGCACGAGACCTGCGCCGTCATCGTCGAGCCGCTGGTGCAGTGCGCCGGCAACATGCGCATGTACCACCCGGTCTACCTGCGCCTGCTGCGCGAGTATTGCGACCGCCATCACGTCCACCTGATCGCCGATGAGGTAGCCGTGGGATTCGGCCGCACGGGCACGCTGTTCGCGTGCGAGCAGGCCGGGATCTCCCCGGACTTTCTCTGCCTGGGCAAGGGCCTGACCGGCGGCTACCTGCCGCTGTCCGCGGTGCTGACCACGGAGAGCGTCTACTCGGCCTTCTACGACCGGTACGACACCCTCAAGGCATTCCTTCATTCCCACAGCTACACCGGCAACCCGCTGGCCTGTGCCGCCGCGCTCGCAACGCTGGACATCTTCGAGGAGGAACCGGTGATCGAGCGCAACCGGCTGCTCGCCGCCCGCATGGGCGAGGCGGTCGCGCACCTCGCCGGCCACCCGCACGTGGCCGAGGTGCGCCAGACGGGCATGATCCTGGCCATCGAGATGATCCGCGACAAGGCCACCGGCACGCCATTTCCCTGGCAGGAGCGGCGCGGATTGAAGGTCTATCGCCACGGCCTGGAGCGAGGCGCGCTGCTGCGCCCGCTGGGCAACGTCGTCTACTTCATGCCCCCGTACGTCATCTCGCCGGAGGAGATAGACTTCCTGGCGACGGTGGCCGGCGAAGGCATCGACGTCGCCACGGCGGACTGAAGGCATGCGCATTCCCCGCGTCTACGTGGCCAGCCCTCCCGCGGCCGGCGCATCGGTGACCCTGGATCCGGAGGCAGCCCACCACGTGACCACGGTCCTGCGCCTGCGCGCTGACGACCCGATCTGCCTGTTCCACGACGGCGTGGAGTGCCGGGGCCTGATCGAGAGCGTCAGCAGGCGCGCCGTGACCGTGCGGCTCGACGATTGCCGCGCGGTCAGCCGCGAGTCGCCGCTCGCCATCACGCTGGCGCAGGGGATCTCGCGCGGGGAGCGCATGGACTACACCATACAAAAGGCCGTCGAGCTGGGTGTCGCCGCCATCGCTCCGCTCATCACCGAACGCACCACCGTGAAACTGGACGATGCCCGCGCCGCGAGGCGGACGGAGCATTGGCAGAGGGTGATCGTCAACGCCTGCGAACAGTGCGGACGCAATCGGCTGCCTGACCTGCTGCCGGTCACCGAACTCGAGGACTGGCTGCTGCAGCCGCGCGAGGGCGAGAAGTTGCTGCTGCGGGGCGACGCCGAGCGGCCGTGGTCGGCGATCCGCCCCGAAG
>CAZTPK010000211.1:0-4497 GCA_964614765.1 uncultured Gammaproteobacteria bacterium | reverse complement strand
GTATTCCACTTTCGTCCGGCCGTGCCGCCGTTCGATGAACTTGGGGATGTTCTCGGGCGTCTTGATCTCGTTGAGCATGTGCAGCACCGCCTCGTTGGCGCCGCCGTGGGCGGGCCCCCACAGGGTCACCATGCCCGCGGCGATGCAGGCAAAGGGGTTGGCGCCGGCGCTGCCCGCCAGCCGCACGGTCGAGGTCGATGCGTTCTGCTCGTGATCGGCGTGCAGGATGAGCATTACTTCCAGCGCCCGCACCGCGACCGGATCCGGGGTGTAGGTGCTCATGGGATGCGAGAACATCATGTTGAGGAAATTCTCGACGTATCCCAGCGAGTTGTTTGGGTATACGAACGGGTGACCGACCGCGTACTTGTAGCACTGCGCCGCGAGCGTGGGCATCTTGGCGATGACGCGCTTGGCGGTCAGGTCGCGATCCACCGGATCGTTCAAGTCGAGGGCCTCGTGATAGTACGAGGACAGCGCGCCCATCACGCCGACCATGATCGACATCGGATGCGCATCGTACAGGTAGCCCGAATACATGTGATTCACGCGCTCGTGGACATTGCTGCGGAATTTCACCTGGTACTCGAACTCTTCGAACTGCGCCTTGGTGGGCAGTTCACCGTAAAGCAGCAGGTAGCAGACCTCGAGGTAGCTGCTGTGCTCGGCCAGTTGCTCGATGGGATAGCCGCGGTGAAGGAGCTTGCCTTCGTCTCCGTCGAGGAAGGTGATGGAACTGCGGCAGGCCGAGGTGGTCATGAAACCCGGGTCGTGGGTGAACATGCCCAGGTCTTTGTAGATTGTCTTGGTATCTATCACGCGCGGCCCGTAGGTCGGCACCAGCACGGGACACTCCGAGGTCTTGCCCGTGGTGTTGTCCGTTATCGTGACGGTCGGTGTGGTCATCTGGCCCCCAAGCTGTATTTTGTAGTTGCCACGGAATCTGCGGCGCAATCGACGAGCGCGCGGCGCGGCGCGTGTGCCCGGCCGCGTAGGATAGCTTGGGCTTGCGCGTCGCAGCAAGCCTGCCTCGGGGTTACCGGAACAGAAAATGCATGACCGCTCCCCCGCGTGTACCGGGTGACGGCAGTCGCCCGGCCCGGGTGGCCGTGCGCTCACCAAACCCGCCGTCGCGATCCGCGCCAACCGGCCGTAACAGGCGGACTTTTCCGGTACGATGCTTGCTTGGTGCATCGCAGCACTTGTAACAAACGGCATTTGGCGCGCAACATACTTATCGGGTTACGGACGAAACAGCGAGCCAGCATCAAATATCGTTCGCAACACTGCAGTTCCACGCTGGAACCGGCGCCGTTATCGAACCGACAGGCGGTCCCGGAGGTGAAGGGGGCAGAAATGGGAAACGAATGCCCCGGCTTTCTTTTTAGCGCCAATACGGCCTACATCGAGGGCCTGTACGAGGTTTACCTGGAGTCCCCCGAAGCCGTGCCCGAGGCCTGGCGGCGGCAGTTCGACGCGTGGCAGCGGGAGATCAGGCCCGGCCAGCCCGACCAGCTGCACAGCCGCATCCAGGCGGCGCTGCTGCATCGGGCAACCCGACCGCCGCGCACGGCGGCGCCTGCCAGCGTGACCGACGACCGATTCCGCAAGCAGGTAGCGGTGCTTCAACTCATCAACGCCTACCGCTTCCGCGGCCACCGCGCGGCCGATCTCGACCCGCTGCGCCAATACGACCGGCCGGAGGTTCCCGAGCTCGACCTCGCCTTCCACGGACTGTCGGAATCGGACCTGGACACCGTGTTCAACACTGGGTCGCTGTTCGGCTCCGATGCCGCCCGGCTGCGCGACATCATCGCGCAGCTGAAGCAGACCTACTGCGGGTCGATCGGTGCGGAATACATGCACATCAACGAGACCGCCCAGAAGCGCTGGATACAGCAGCGCCTGGAGCCCGCCTCGCTGCGCGATCAGGTTAGTCCCGCGAAGCGTCGCCAAGTGCTCGAGCGGCTGGTCGCGGCAACCGCCCTGGAGGAGTACCTGCACACCAAGTACGTCGGCCAGAAGCGCTTCTCGCTCGAAGGCGGGGAGACGCTGATTCCGCTGCTCGATGAGGTCATCCAGGTGGCCGGCCAGTCGCAGGTCAGAGAGGTGGTCGTGGGCATGGCCCATCGCGGCCGCCTCAACGTGCTGGTCAACATCGTCGGCAAGATGCCGTCGGAACTGTTCCAGGAGTTCGAGGGCAAGAAGAACGGCAGCGGCTCCGGCGACGTGAAGTACCACATGGGCTACTCCTCTGACATCGTCACCGACACCGGTCCGGTGCACGTCACGCTCGCCTTCAATCCCTCGCACCTGGAGATAATCGACCCGGTGGTGGAGGGATCGGTGCGCGCGCGCCAGGATCGCCGCAACGATGTCTCCCGCAACCAGGTGGTGCCCGTGCTCATCCATGGCGATGCCGCGTTCGCGGGCCAGGGCGTGGTGATGGAAACTTTTAATCTCTCGCAGACGCGCGGTTACACCACCGGCGGCACCCTGCACATCATCGTCAACAACCAGATCGGCTTCACGACCTCCGATCCCCTGGATTCGCGCTCCACGCTGTACTGCACGGACGTCGCCAAGATGGTGCAGGCGCCGATCTTCCACGTGAACGCGGACGACCCGGATGCCGCCGTATTCATCGCCAAGCTCGCGCTGGACTTCCGCATGGAGTTCAACAAGGACGTGGTCATCGATCTGGTCTGCTACCGCAAGCACGGCCACAGCGAGGCGGACGAGCCCTACGCGACGCAACCCATCATGTACCAGCGCGTGCGCGCGCACCCGGGGATCAAGGCCCTGTATGCGGAGAGGCTGCTGCGCGACGGGATCATCGCCGACACCGACGTCGCGGCCATGACGCGGGAGTACGTACAGAATCTCGAGCACGACATACCGGTTTCCCGCACCCTGGCCTGCGACATCGAGTACCGGAACCGGACCAGCTTCGAACCCTACAAGGGCGGCAACTGGCGCACGCCGGCCGACACGACGCTGCCGCTGGAGCGCATCCGCGCGCTCGCCGCGCGCTTCACCGACTACCCGCCGCACTTCAAGCTGCACAAGGCGGTGGTGAAACTCACCGAGGCGCGCCGCGAGATGGCCGCCGGCAGCATCCCGTTCGACTGGGGGTTCGGCGAGACGCTGGCCTACGCCAGCCTGGTCGAAGCCGGCCATCCCGTGCGGCTGTCGGGGCAGGACAGCGCACGCGGGACGTTCTTTCACCGGCACGCCGTCATACACAACCAGGATGACGGCGAGACCTACCTGCCGCTGCGTCACGTGAGCCCGAACCAGGCGCCGTTCCTGGTCATCAATTCCACGCTGTCGGAGGAAGCCGTGCTCGCCTTCGAGTACGGCTACGCGACCTCCGAGCCCAACGCCCTGGTGATCTGGGAGGCGCAGTTCGGCGATTTCGCCAACGGCGCGCAGGTCGTCATAGACCAGTTCGTTGCCGCCTGCGAGTCGAAGTGGGGGCGATTGTGCGGCCTGGTGATGCTGCTCCCGCACGGCTACGACGGGCAGGGCCCCGAGCACTCCTCCGCGCGCCTGGAGCGCTATCTGCAACTGTGCGCGGAAGAGAACATGCAGGTATGTTTCCCCAGCTCCCCGGCGCAGATGTTCCACATGCTCCGCCGGCAGGTCCTGCGACCGTACCGACGGCCGCTGGTGGTCATGAGTCCGAAGAGCCTGCTGCGGCACCCGCTCTCCGTGTCGACGCTCTCGGAAATCACGGATCGCGGCTTCCAGCTGGTCATCGACGAGGTCGATCAGCTCGAAGCGGGCCAGGTCAACCGCATACTCGTCTGCAGCGGCAAGGTCTATTTCGATCTGCTGGAAGCGCGCCGCGCCGAGAAGATCGACGATATCGCCATCGTGCGCGTCGAGCAGCTCTACCCCTTCCCGCGCGAGGAGCTGAAACAAGCGATCGAACGCTATCCCAACGCGAAGGAGGTCGTGTGGGTGCAGGAGGAGCCCCGCAATCAGGGGGCAATCGCCTACCTGCTCGAAGGCCTGCATCTGTTCAGCTGCCTGCACGAGCCGCAGCAACTGGTGATCGTCGCGCGCCCCTACTCGGCATCTCCCGCGGTGGGCTCATATGCCAAGCACGTGGAGCAGCAGCAGCAGCTCGTGTCGGAGGCGTTGCGACTGACCCGTCGCGGCGTGCAGCAACCCCAGAAGAAGACCGCCTGAGGCGCAAGGAGAACTGCCGTGCTCGTAGAAGTGAAAGTACCGGTCCTGGCCGAATCCGTGGCCGACGCCACGCTCATGGAATGGCAGAAACAACCGGGGGAGCGCGTGCGCCGCGGCGATCGGCTCATCGATCTGGAAACCGACAAGGTGACCTTGGAGGTCGCGGCGCCGGAGGACGGCGTGCTGAAGGAGGTCCGCAAGAAGGCCGGCGAATCCGCAACCAGCAACGAGATCCTGGCAGTCATCGACACCGACGCGGCCGCGACGGCGGGCGCGCCAGCCGCCGGCGCTTCCGCCCCC
>CAZTPK010000210.1:0-4500 GCA_964614765.1 uncultured Gammaproteobacteria bacterium | reverse complement strand
GGCGACGGCGCCGGCGAACAGCGCGGCGGCCGCGCCGTCGCCGTAGAACTCGAGATCCTCCGCGCGCGGCACGCCGAAGCGGAACGACGCGGGCAGCGCCGCCGCCGCTGGCGGTGACGGCCGCGAGTACGGATCCGCGGCATCGTAGCCGGCGGCAAGATCGAACACGGTTGCCGCATCGAGCGCCGTGAGCGCGAAGATCGACACGCAGTCCAGCGTGCGGCAGGCGGGCACCACGCCGCGCGTGCTGAGCAGGCCGCGGGTGGGCTTCAGGCCCACCAGGTTGTTGAATGCCGCCGGCACGCGGCCCGAACCGGCCGTGTCGGTCCCCAGCGCGAAGCTCACCATGCCGAGGGCGGTGGCCACGGCCGAGCCGGAGCTCGAGCCGCCGGCGATGTAGTCGGGATCGATGCTGTTGGTGCAGATTCCATATTGCGCAGGGGCGCGCGTGCCGTTCAGGCCGGTGGCGAACTGATCGAGATTCGTCTTGCCCATCGGGATCGCGCCGGCAGCGATGAGGCGTCCCACCACGGGGGCCGACTCGGCGGGCACGTACGCAAAGGCCGGGCAGCCCGCGGTCGTGGCCACGCCGGCCAGATCGATGTTGTCCTTGATCGCGAACGGAATGCCGTAGAGCGGCAGCGCGGTGGGGTCGCGCGCGGCCAGCTTCTGTGCCGCCGCCACCAGCTCGGCCTCCGGGCGCAGCGTGATCCAGGCATTGCGGTCACGGTGGCGCGCGCAGCGGCGCAGCGCCTCGCGCACCACCGCCAGCGGCGTGATCGCGCCGCTCGCGTAGGCCTCGCGCAGGCTGCCGAGATCGAAGCTCAGCGTCTCTATCGCCGTCATTCCGGGCGCGTCCGGATCACCGCGAGCCGGCGGCCGGGCTGCAGCTGTGCGCCCACGGCGCAGGGCAGCTCGGCGATCTCGCCGTCGCGCGGGGCGTTAACCGAGATCTCCATCTTCATCGACTCGACGACGGCCACCACCTGGCCGGCGCGCACGCGCTCGCCGGGCCGGACCGCGACCTGCCAGAGGCTGCCGGCCACCGGGCTCACCAGCTCGACGCAGCCCGCCGGCATCGGCGTGCTGCCGCCGTCCTCGATGACCGGATCGGCCTCCGCCTCCAGGCGCATCAGGCCGTGCGCCTCCCAGCGCTCGCGCTCCGCGCGGAACGCCTCCTGCTGGTGCGCGCGGAAGGCCTCGATCTCCGCGGTATTTGCGGCGAGAAAGCCCTGGTAGTCGCGCAGGTTGAAGCTCGTCTCTTCGATGCGCAGCGGATAACGGCCCAGCGGGAAGGCCTCGCGGATCTCCGCGAGCTCCCGTTCGGAGACGGGGAAGAAGCGGATCTGATCGAAGAAGCGCAGCAGCCACGGTTGACTGAACTCGCGCGTCTTGCGGAAGCGGTTCCACATCTGCACCGTGCGCCCGACGAACTGGTAGCCGCCAGGGCCCTCCATGCCGTAGATGCAGAGGTAGGCCCCGCCGATGCCCACCGCGTTCTCCGGCGTCCAGGTGCGCGCGGGGTTGTACTTGGTGGTCACCAGGCGATGGCGTGGGTCGAGGGGCGTGGCTACCGGCGCGCCGAGATAGACGTCGCCCAGCCCCAGCACCAGATAGCTGGCATCGAAGACGATGCGCCTGACCTCCTCGATGCATGACAGGCCGTTGATGCGGCGGATGAACTCGATGTTGCTCGGGCACCAGGGAGCGTCCTTGCGCACCGACTGCGTGTACTTCTCGATCGCGAGCCGCGTGGAGGGGTCGTCCCACGACAGCGGCAGGTGGACGATGCGCGAGGGCACGTGCAGGTCGCCGATGTCGGCGAGCTCCTCCTCGGCCTGCGCGAGCACTGCCATCAGCTTTTTCAGCGGCAGCACCCGCCAGTCGTAGTGAACCTGCAACGAGCGTATCCCCGGCGTCAGATCGAGGATGCCACCCAGCCGGCGGCCTTCGATCCACCGCATCCAGGCGTGCACCCGGGCGCGCAGTGCGATGTCCAGCACCGGAGGACCGAACTCCACGAGCAGGTAGTCCTCGCCCGAGGGGCGGTAGACGACCTCCGGGCGGCGGTCGTCGGCCTCGCGCCGGAGCAGCACCGGCGTCGTCAGGGGCGCGCGCGTGCAGCCGTCCACCTCGCCCTGCAGGTCCTCGATGAGCCGCTCGCGCGCGATGTCGAGCCGCAGCGCCTCCTCCAGGGAGACGGGCACGAAGCGCACCTTGTTGCCGGCCTTCAGCTGGCCGAGCTTCCACAGATCGGCGAGCACCACCGTCGCGGGGCAGACGAAGCCGCCGAGGCTGGGGCCGTCGGGACCGAGGATGATCGGCATGTCGCCGGTGAAGTCCACGGTGCCCACCGCGTAGGCGTTGTCGTGGATGTTGGAGGGATGCAGCCCCGCCTCGCCGCCGTCCTTGCGCGCCCATTGCGGTTTCGGACCGATGAGCCGCACCCCGGTGCGGCTGGAGTTGTAGTGCACCTCCCAGTCGGTGGCGAAGAACGTCTCGATGTCGGCTTCGGTGAAGAAGTCCGGCGCGCCGTGCGGTCCGTAGACGACGCGCAGCTCCCAGCGATCGGTGATGACAGGGCGGATGCTCGCGGCGGCGACCGGCGGCGGCGCGAGCGCATGGGGTGGCGGGACGTGCAGCACGTCGCCGGCGCGCAAGGCGCGGCCGCCGTGGCCGCCGAAGCCGCCGAGCGTGAAGGTCGCACGGCTGCCGAGGTAGGACGGTACATCCAGCCCGCCGGCCACACACAGGTAGGCGCGCGCGCCGCCGCCCACGAGGCCGTGCACGTGCAGGGTGCTGCCGGCGGCGATTTCCGTGGGTTGCCAGAACGGCACCGGCGCGCCGTCGACCTCCGCGTGCATCGGCGCACCGGTGAGCACGATGCGCGCGCGGCAGTTGAAGCGCAGCGTCGGGCCGTTGACCGTGATCTCCAATCCCGCCGCATCCGCGGCGTTGCCGAGCAGCCGGTTGCCCAGGCGGAAGGAGTAGTCGTCGAACGGGCCCGAGGGAGGGATGCCGACGTTCCAGTAGCCGATCCGGCCCGGATGATCCTGCACGGTGGTCATCGTGCCGCCGTCGATCACCTCGATGGTGGCCGGCGCATGGGAGAGGCTCTCCAGCAGGCGGGTGTTGGGGTGGCCCTCGCAGAACGCCGGCTGCTCCAGGATCGCCGCGAGATAGTCGCGGTTGGTTTCGATGCCGGCGATGCGCGTGCGCGCAAGCGCCTTCTTGAGCCCATCGAGCGCCTGTGGGCGTGTCTCGGCGTGCACGATGAGCTTGGCCAGCATCGGGTCGTAGTACGCGGGCACGGACACGCCCGCCTCGATCCAGGCGTCGACGCGCAGTCCGGGGCCAGCGGGCAGCGATACCTCGGTGAGCAGGCCGGTGCAGGGGCGGAACTCCCTGCCCGGGTCCTCGGCGTACAGGCGCGCCTGCACGGCGTGGCCGCGTGCCGCGAGCGTGGAGCGCAATGCGGTGAGCGGCGGCAGCTCGCCGGCAGCGAGCCTCACCATCCACTCGACGATGTCCACCCCGAAGACCTCTTCCGTCACGCCGTGCTCCACTTGCAGGCGCGTGTTCATCTCCAGGAAGTAGAACTCCTCGGTGTCGCTGTCGTAGATGTACTCCACCGTGCCGGCGGAGCGGTAGTCGACCTGCGCCATCAGCCGCACGGCGGTCGCGCGCAGGGCCTCGCGTACGGTATCGGGCAGGTTCGGCGCCGGCGTCTCCTCGATCACCTTCTGGTTGCGGCGCTGGATGGAGCAGTCGCGTTCGCCAAGCGCCAGCACTTCGCCCCTGCCGTCGCCGAACACCTGTACCTCGATGTGGCGGGCGCGTTCGATGTACTTCTCGAGAAACAGCGCGCTGTTGCCGAAGTTGTTGCGCGACAGCCTCTCCACGGAGGCGTAGGCGCCTTCCAGCTGTTGCGCGTCGTAGCAGCGCTGCATGCCGATGCCGCCGCCGCCCGCCGTGCTCTTCAGCATCACCGGGTAGCCGATGCGCGTGGCGGCCGCCAGCGCCGCGTCCGCGTTCTCGAGCAGGCCGGAGCCCGGCGCCAGCGGCACGCCGCTGCGCTCGGCCAGTTCCCTGGCGACGTGCTTGAGGCCGAAGGCGCGGATCTGCGCGGGTGCGGGTCCCAGGAAGCGGATGCCTCGCGCCTCGCAGGCCTCGGCGAAGTCGGCGTTCTCGCTGAGGAAGCCGTAGCCGGGGTGGATCGCCTCCGCCCCGGTGCGCTCCGCGGCCTCGAGGATCCTCGCGACGTCGAGGTAGCTCTGCGCGGCGGGGCCGTCGCCGATGAGCACGGCCTCGTCGGCTTGGCGCACGTGCAGCGATTCGACGTCGGCGCGCGTGTACACGGCGACGCTCCGCACCCCCAGCCGGCGCAACGTGCGCATGATGCGGCAGGCGATGGCGCCGCGGTTGGCAATCAGGACCTTCTCGAACATCGTTGCTGATCTCTCGGAGCTGTGGCCGGGTCGTCCCGGCCCTCTACAGTGC
>CAZTPK010000209.1:0-4533 GCA_964614765.1 uncultured Gammaproteobacteria bacterium | reverse complement strand
GCGCGGGGCGATCAAGGTCATCGGCAGGCCGAGGGCCGCGGCGCGATCGCGCAGCACCTCCTGCAGGCGCTGCAGCCGCGCCTGCAGCTGCGGCGTCACGCGCATGTCGCTCACCAGGGCCGGGGCGTCCACCGCCAGACCCTCCTGCACGCAGGCGAGCAGGACATCGGCATCGCGATCCAGCTGTTCGCGCGGCAGCACCGCGAGCGCGCCCAGGTCCTGCTTCGTCTGCGGAGCGCGAGTCGCCACGGCGTATAAGGCCTCGTCCGAAAGCACCCACCTGCGCGGGCGGTCGCGCCTCGCGGCCTCGGCCTCGCGCCACGCCGCCAGCCGCGCGGCGATGTGCTGGGCCCGCGCGGGCAGCCTTGCCAGCGACTTCAGGCGCCGCCATTCCCCTTCCGGGTGCGGGCGATAACGCGCGGGCTCGGCCATGCGCGCGCAGTCCTCCTGCAGCCAGGCGAGGCGACCCGTATCGCGCAGGCGCCTCTCCAGCACCGGGTACATCTGCGCCAGGTGCTCCACGTCCGCCTCGGCGTACGCCAGCTCCGCCGCGCGCAGCGGTCGGCGCAGCCACGGCGTGCGGGTCAGGCTCTTGTCGACGGTCACCCCCAGCAGCGCCGCCACGAGCGCCGCGTAGGAGGGCTGATCGGCGATGCCGAGCAGTGTCGCCGCCAGCTGCGTGTCGAACAGCGGCTTCGGACATGTTCCCCACCGATGCACGATGATCTCGAGGTCCTGGTCGGGGGCATGCAGCACTTTGAGGACCTCGGGCGCGTCGAAGATCTCCCGCAGGGGTTCCAGATCCGCCACGGCGAGCGGATCGATGCAGGCCGCTGTCCGCCCATCGCAGATCTGCAGGAGCGCGAGTTTCGCAAAGTAGGTGTCCTCGCGGACGAACTCCGTGTCCAGCGTCAGCCATGGACATCGACGCCAGGCCTCGGCCTGACGCCGCAGCGCGTCATCGGTGGTAATCAGCATGAGTCGAATTCAGGGCTCGACGATCCCGGGGCCCGGGAATCAAAAGAGGTCCTTTAGGTGACGCCGCCGCAGGTTGCGTTCCGCGGCGATTCTATCAGGTCGCGCCCGGCATGCCTGGCGGCGCTGCCTGCGATCGCGCGGCGCTCGCTGCGTTCAGGGCGAGGCGGCCAGCAGCCACGCGCCCCAGGCGACGAACGCCACGCCGCTCATTCTGCCCACGGCATGGCCCGCCGGCAGGAGCTTCTCCGACAGCATCAGCGCCGAGAGACCGACGATCCAGCACACGTTCATCACGCCGCCGTAGAACAGCAGGCCCATCGCCAGCCAGCAGCAGCCCGTGCAGTGGGCGCCGTGCACCATTCCCATGCGCAGCGCCCCGCCGGTTCCGCGACGCCAGTGACGCGCGATGAATGCGACGGGACCGCGGCAGCGCCGCAGGCAGGCGTGCTTCCACGGCGTCAATTGGTACAGGCCGACGGCCACCAGCAGGCCTCCGCCCAGCCATGGATAGGCGGCGGCCATCGCCATGGTGAGCCACCCCATCTTCTGCAGCCACCACTGCAGCAGCGCCGCCGCGGCGCTGTATGCCCCCCAGACCAGCAGGTAGCCCCCGGCAAATACGACAGTCGGAACGTATGGCGCACCCTGCTCCCGGCTGCGGCGATTGACGAGCGCGAACAGCAGGACGAACGGCGCCGCCCCCGGCAGCATCATCGCCGTCATCATGATCCACCACATCAGGAAGACGACGAGGGCGTAGCCCGGCGTCCACTCCGTCGGCATGACCATGTCGACGTCCATGCCGTGCATGTCCATGCTCATTCCGGCTCCGGCGAGCAGGTAGGTCCAGGCGAGCGCAAGGATCAAGGCCATGGCGCCGAGGACGACGGCCCGATCGCGCCGCACCGTCGCCTCGATGAATGCGCTGACCGGCTCCCGTCGCAGGGCAGCGATTCTGTCGACCCTGGCCACAACGCTAGTCCACCGGGCCATCGGGCGTCATGTGGATCATGCAGATGTGACCGTGTCCCTCCCCCCAGTCCAGCGGTATGGGGCCCCAGCCCTTCGTGCGGCTGCTGACGAACTCCGCCTCGCGGTACTCGAAGCCTGCCGGCAGCACGACACGAGCGCGGTGCGACTCACCGGTCACCGGGTTGGTGATCGGCGCGGCGTGCGCATCGATGTAGCCGGGAACGGAGAAGTGGCCGGTCCAGCGCTCGTAGTCCACCTCGAAGTGTATCGGCGCGAAGACCGGGTCGTACAGCTTCGTGAGCGTCGCGGCGAGTATGCCGAACACCGTGGCACCCGGCTTCGAGGTCTCTCCTGAGAGTATGCGGAGGATCGCCTGACGCTGCGCCTCGTCGGCGCGCTCATCGACGAACAGCAGCGCCTCGCCGTTGCCCTCGTGGAGCGCCTTGGGCCAGGCGAGCATGCCGGCCCAGCACATCCCGTCGAGCCGCACGCCGTCGAAGTGACCCTCGTCGATGCGCATGGCCACACCGGCGCGGCAATGCCCGTGAGTGGGTGGAGCGTTGAACTGACAGGGACAACCCCAGTTGCAGTTGCACGTGGAGATCTCCGGTCCACGTATGCGCCAGTCGAAGTCCGTCATGGAACCTCCTCACCGCTCGGTCGTGTTCCGAGTCTAGATCGGTGGCAATCGCTCCACCACTCGCCAATGAACCTACACCTCGCGGATCCCCGGTGGCGAGCAGGCTGCGCGCACACCACCGCAGGTCCCGCCTGAGTCGTGCATTGCCAAGGCCATGCAGAAATCGGTTTTCCCTGCTATTTTCTGATCTACGGCATCGCAGGAGGCGTTCCATGCCAGACTGCACCTCGCCCCCTCCCGCGGCGCGCCTGCGCCAACCCTACGGTTGCGCCGTCGATCCAGAACACAACCATGATGCTGCGCGGCCGCAAACTGGGCGGCATCGCCGACCTCAGACGGTGGCGCGAGGCAGGCGGCCACGCGCGTGACCGCACCGCAATCCGATGAATTGCTGGAAAGGCGTGTGCAGGAGCGCACGGACCAACTCCTGCGCGTGAACGAATCGCTGAGCCGCGAACTCGCCGCCCACAAGGGCATAGAGACGGAACTCGAACAGACCCGCGCGCGGCTGCAGCACGTGCTCGCGGTCAGCCCGGCGATCACCTACTCCACCGAGGCCGCGGGCGACTTCGCCTGCACCTTCGTCAGCGAGAGCTGCGTGGAGATCATGGGGTACAGCCCCCAGGAGGTCCTCGACGACCCGGACTTCTGGACCACGCACCTGCATCCGCAGGACGCCAGGCACGTGCTGGCCGAGCTCGCCCAGCTCATCGAACACGGCGGCGGCTCCGTGGAATACCGCTTCCGCCACCGTGACGGCCACTACCGCTGGTTCCAGGACACCTTCAGGGTGATCAAGGACGATAGCGGGCTGCCTTTCGAGATCGTCGGTTCCTGGGCCGACATCACCGAGCGCAAGATGGCGGAGTCCTTCCGTGTCCTCTACCAGGCGAGCCTGCAGCAGCCGCAGGGGATCAAGAAATGGTTCGAGGGCTTCCTGCAGACCGGACGCGAGGTGCTGCACCTGGACAAGATGAACCTGCTGCGCCCCGATCCCGAGGGCCTCTGGCTGCGGGCCGTTGCCAGCACCGAGACCAAGGATCCGCTCGAGTCCATCCGCGTCCCCATCGGTGCCGAGGGCGGCGCGCTGGCCAGGGCCTATCTCACCGCCGAGCCCGTCATCTGGGACGGCCAGTCGCCGCTCGCCGAGGAGCTGCGGCTCGCGGCACCCTACGACCAGCTCGCGGCGTTCCGCTCGCGCGTCTTCGCGATCATGCCCCTGCTCGTCGAGGGACACACGATCGGCGTGCTCGCGGCCGGCTGGGACTACGCCCGCCGCAGGTTCGAGCCGGCCATGCTGGAATCCCTGCAGCTGCTGGCGTCGCAGGCGGCGCGCGCGCTGGACTACGCGCGCCTGTACGCAGCGGCGCAGCCGGTGC
Organism: uncultured Gammaproteobacteria bacterium; assembly: GCA_964614765.1. Taxonomy (GTDB): domain Bacteria; phylum Pseudomonadota; class Gammaproteobacteria; order JAJPIJ01; family JAJPIJ01; genus JAJVHZ01. The sequence goes on along the minus strand of CAZTPK010000209.1, from coordinate 564 downwards.
TGAAGCGCTCGCTGCAGCTCAAGGAGGTCTATCCCGCTTTCGCCGAGGCGGTGAAGGCACTGGTGAACTACGACCGCATCGGCGTCGTGGTGCCCAAGGGCGGCAGGTTGCTGATGGCGCTGTCGGTCGCACAGCCGCCGCTGGCCTCCTACGAGGGCGAATCCTGGGAGAAGACGGACGGCACGGCGGTGGACTGGGTGCTGAACCAAAGGCAGCCGCGCCTGGTAGGTGACCTCCTCACCGAGCATTCGTTCACCGACGAGGCGTTCGTCGCCAAGACCGGCGTGCGGGCAAACCTCCTGCTGCCGCTGCTGGCCGGCGGCGAGGCGGTCGGCGCCTTCTTCCTGGACAGCCTGACGCCGGGCGCCTACACCGAGCGGGACATCGAGCTGCTGGAGCCGGTGGCGCAGCAGCTCGCGCTGGCGATCGAGAACACGCGCCTGTTCGAAGAACAGCAGGAACGGGCCCACGAGCTGGCGTGCACCATGGAGGAGATGAAGGTCCTGCAGTCGATAGGCCAGGCCGTCAACTCCACGCTGGACCTGCAGACGGTGCTGACCACCA
>CAZTPK010000208.1:0-4562 GCA_964614765.1 uncultured Gammaproteobacteria bacterium | reverse complement strand
GATCTTAACTCTCTGAAATGGCGATTGAATTCTCGCCGCCGCCGATGCCGATCCGGATCGAAAAATCCGTGGCATAGGAATTGCTCGAACCCCTCGCAAGATGGGTCTCGATACGGGCAAGACGATGGTCGCCGAGGACAAGATCGCCGATTCCGGTTACGACTGCGAACACACGGATCTGCGCGACGCATTCGCCTCCGTGCAGGGCGCCTACTTCGAACTTGCCGAGTCCCACCAGCATCTGGAATCGTGGCTCGCGGAGCTGGCGCAGCGGCATGTGACGGCTCAGGCGGCCGTGGACCGCGCCGAGTCGCGGTTCTCCAACCTGCTGCGGGCCCTGCCGGCCGCCGTGGTCATCCTCGACAGCGAAGGCCGCATCCGTGATTTCAACGACGCGGCCCGCGAACTGCTGGTGGACATAGAAACGGGGCGTCCCTGGGTCGACGTGGTCGCGGCCTCCTTCGCGCCGCGCTGGGACGACGGCCACGATATCACGCTGAAGTGCGGCCGACGGGTGAACCTCTCCACCCAGCCGCTGCACGGCGAACCGGGCCAGATCGTATTGCTCAAGGACGTCACCGAGACGCGCGGGTTGCAGGACGAGCTCAATCGTCATCGCCGGCTAGCCTCCATGGGCGAGATGGCCGCCGCGCTCGCGCACCAGGTGCGCACGCCGCTGGCCTCCGCCATTCTTTACCTCTCCAACGTGCGGCTGGGGCGCGGCGACGAGGCGCTGCGGCAGAAGTGCATCGACCAGGCGATGAACCGGCTGCAGCATCTGGAGCGGCTGGTCGCCGACATGCTGCTGTTCGCACGCGGCGGCGCCTTCGATGCCGCCGAGGTGACGCTCTCGGATCTGCTCCGGGAACTGGCCAACGACGCCGGCGGCGCGCTGGATGCTTTCCGAATCGAGGTGCTCGACACCACCGGCAGCGCACGTGTGCGCGGCAACCGCGACGCGCTGGCCAGCGCGCTGCGCAACCTCATCGACAACGCGCGCCAGGCCTGCGGCGGCAACGGATCGATGATGATCGAGGCGGTGACCGAGGGCGCCGAGGTGGCCCTGCTGCGATTCACCGACGACGGTCCGGGCATCCCGGCCAAGCTGCGCGAGACGATTTTCGAACCCTTCTTCACCACCCGCATGGGCGGAAGCGGCTTGGGTCTGGCGGTGACCCAGGCGGTCATACGCGCCCATGGCGGGGAGATCACGCTCGAGCCGCCGAGCGGCAGCGGCAGCACGTTCCTCGTGCGCCTGCCGCTGCAGGGAGCGGCCGAGGTGTCCACGCCGGCCACGGCTGCGGTTTGACCCCATGACCATGGACATGTGCACGCCCGCCAGCGCCGGGCGCCGGAGCGAGTCGAGGTTGATTTCATGAGTGCGAGAATTCTCGTCGTCGAGGATGACCATGCGTTGCGCGAGGCCTTGTCGATGACGCTGGAACTCGCCGGCCACGAGGTCATCGGTGCGGCCGACGGCCATGCCGCGCTGGCGGCGCTCGGCGAGCAGCATTTCGACCTGGTCGTGAGCGACATACAGATGCGCCCGATGGACGGCCACGCCCTGCTGACGCACGTGAAGGCGCGACGCGCCTCGCTGCCGGTGCTGCTCATGACTGCCTACGGCACGATACCGAGCGCGGTGCAGGCGATGCGAGACGGCGCCTCCGATTATCTCGTCAAACCGTTCGACGCCGAGGTGCTCGCCGCGAAGGTCTCGGAACTGCTTTCGGGTGCCGGCGCTACCGCCACCACGCCCGATGGCGGCATGGGGGCGCTCGACCCCGTCATGAAGGAGGTCGTCAAGCTCGCGCGACGCGTGGCGCAGAGTGACGCCACGGTGCTGCTGACCGGCGAGAGCGGGGTCGGGAAGGAGGTCATGTTCCGCTACCTGCACGCGAACTCCCCGCGCAGCAGGGGACCGGCGATCGCGCTCAATTGCGCCGCCATCCCCGAGAACATGCTGGAGGCGATCCTGTTCGGCTACGAGAAGGGGGCCTTCACGGGCGCCTACAAGCCCAGTCCCGGCAAGTTCGAACAGGCGCAGGGAGGATCCATCCTGCTGGACGAGATCTCGGAGATGTCGCTGCCGCTGCAGGCCAAGCTCCTGCGCGTGCTGCAGGAGCGGCAGGTCGAGCGTCTGGGCAGCAACAAGGTCACCGATCTGGACGTGCGCGTCATCGCCACCACCAACCGCGACCTGCGCGCGGAGGTCGACGCCGGCCGCTTCCGAGAGGATCTGTTCTACCGTCTGAACGTATTTCCCATTCGCGTGCCGGCGCTGCGCGAGCGCCGCGAGGACATCGTGCCGCTGGCAGAATTCCTGCTGGCACGAGCCGCGGCGCGCACCAGCGTCTGCTGTCCGGCGTTGTCGCCCGAGGCCTGCGCACTGCTACGAGCCTATGGCTGGCCAGGCAACGTGCGGGAACTGGACAACGTCATGCAGCGCGCCCTCATCGTGCACGACGGCCGTCAGGTCGAGGCGCGCGACATCCGCTTCGAACAGCGCGGGACGACATTGCCGACGCCGACGATCGTGACCATCGAGGAGCCGTCCGGTGCGACCGGTGGCGCGACCGACGCCGAGAACGACTCGCTGGCCGGCGACCTGCGCGATCGCGAGCGCAAGATCATCATGGAAGCATTGCAGGAATCCCGCGGCAGCCGCAAGACGGCCGCAGCCAGACTGGGGATCAGCGAGCGCACGCTGCGCTACAAGCTCGCGCGCATGCGGGAGGACGGTGTCAGCGTGCCGTTACGGTGACCCCCGGCGGATCGCAAGTTGGGTAAGGGCATAAAGGAGACCGAGATTCATGACATCAGGCATCGACATGAACTCCGTGCTGTTGCAGATGCGCGCGATGGCGGCGCGCGCCGAGGGTCTGCGCTCGGCGCCAGAGTTGTCGCAGGCCAATCAGGCCGGCGGTGGCTTCGGCACGATGTTCAAGCAGGCGATCGACCAGGTCAACAGCGCACAGCAACGCGCCGTCGAGATGTCGACGGCAGCGGAGGTGGGGGCCACCGACGCGGACATCGCCGAGGTGATGCTGGCCATGCAGAAGGCGAGCCTGGGCTTCCAAACCGTCCTGCAGGTCCGCAACAAGGTGGTGGCCGCCTACCAGGAAATCATGAACATGCAGGTATAGAGCGCGCGGCCCGCGCGCGAGCGGCGGCAGAGAGCACGAACGGACGGATTTAGGGAGCGGAGAGTAAATGGCGGAACAAACCACACTGCTGGTGCCGGCCAACGCGCAGCTGTCCTGGCTGCGCCAGGTAGGCGTGATGGTGGGCATCGCCGCGGCGGTCGCGTTGGGCGTGGCGGTGGTGCTGTGGTCGCGCACCCCGAGTTACGGAATGCTTTACTCGAGTCTTTCCGACCGCGATCTCACGCAGGTCATGGACGCGCTGCAGGCCGCCGATATCCGCTACAAGGTCGACAACGCCAGCGGCGCGATCATGGTGCCGGCGGACCGCGTCCACGACGCGCGCCTGAAGCTCGCCGCGGCCGGGCTCCCCAAGAGCGCAAGCATGGGCTTCGAGGTCCTCAGCAACGAAACCAATCCGTTCGGCAACAGCCAGACCGCGGAGCTGGCGCGGTTCCAGCGCGCGCTGGAGGAGGAGCTCGCCCGTTCGATCGGCAAGCTGTCGAACGTCCGCAGCGCGCGTGTGCACCTGGCCATACCGAAACCCTCCGTGTTCGCCCGCGACAAGAAGGACCCGAGCGCCTCCGTGCTCATCGATCTCTACCCGGGCCGCGCGCTCGAGGAAGGGCAGGTCGACGCCATCGCGCACATGGTCTCGGCCAGCGTGCCCAATCTGAAGATGTCCGCGGTCACCGTCGTCGACCAGCACGGCCGCCTCCTCACCGGATCCGACGGCCCCGAGCAGGTACGCGAGGCGGCGCAGCGATTCCAGTACACGCGCAAGCTCGAGGAGACCTACGCCCGCCGCGTCGAGGACATCCTCTCGCCGCTGGTCGGCACCGACGGCGTGAAGGCTTCGGTGGCCGCCGAGGTCGACTTCACGGCGACCGAGCAGACCAGCGAGAGCTTCAATCCCGACTCCCAGAGCGTGCGCAGCGAGCAGACGCTGGAGGAGAACCGCACCGGAAGCATCGAGGGAGGCGTGCCGGGCGCCCTCAGCAATCAGCCGCCGGGGGCCGGCGCTGCACCGGAAACCACGGCCGCGGCCCCGAACGCCGCCGCAGGGGGAGCCACGGCAACCGCAGCGGCCAGCACCGGGCCGCAGAGCAATCGCAGGCAGGCGACGCGGAATTTCGAGGTCGATCGCACCATCAGCCACAGCCGCCTTTCGGCAGGCTCCGTGCGCCGGCTGTCGGTCGCCGTTCTGGTCGACAACAAGACCAGCGTGGGCAAGAACGGAAAGGTCACGAAGACTCCGTTCACCAAGGAGGAGATCGATCGGATGACCGCGCTGGTCAAGGAGGCGGTCGGGTTCGATGCGGCGCGCGGTGATACCGTCAACGTCACCAACGCAGATTTCACCATGCCGCCGAAGGTCGAGCCGCTGCCCGAGCCGCCCGTCTGGAATCAGGCCTGGGT
>CAZTPK010000207.1:0-4573 GCA_964614765.1 uncultured Gammaproteobacteria bacterium | reverse complement strand
GAGTGCCGGTGGCGCAGGCGGAGACGATCGCGTAATTCGGTCCCTTGAAGCCATACTTGATCGAGACGTTGCCGGCGACCATGTTGATGATGTTGCTCGGCACGAAGAACGGCGAGATCTTGCGTGGACCGCCCTCGAGGAACGATCCGTAGCCGCGCTCGATGCCGGGCAAGCCGCCGATCCCGGAGCCGATCAGCACGCCGATCCGCTCGGCGTTGGCCTCCGTGACCTCCAAACCCGAATCGGTGATCGCCTCGATGGACGCCGCCATCCCGTAATGGATGAAGGTGTCCATCTTCTTCACGTCCTTGGCCGGGATGTACTTGGTCGCATCGAAATCCTTGATCTGGCCGCCGAAGGTGGTCGTGAAGGCGGACGCATCGAAGGAAGTGATGGTGCCTATCCCGCTCTTGCCGGCCACGATGTTCGCCCACGCCGTGGGCACATCGTTGCCCACGGGTGTCACCAGTCCCAATCCGGTTACTACCACGCGTCGCTTCGTCACCGTGCTGTTCCTGATCGTGAGGATTTAGTGCGCTGCAATAGATTTCGGTCGAGCAAACAAAAAGGCCGCGTCGGGTCCAGCTTCGCGGCCTCCGGAACTGCGTCAGGGCCGGTCGTTACGCCGATGCATGAGCCTTGACGTAGTCGATCGCCTGTTGGACGGTCGTGATCTTTTCGGCTTCCTCGTCCGGTATCTCGGTCTTGAACTCTTCTTCCAAGGCCATGACGAGCTCGACGGTGTCCAGCGAGTCCGCGCCAAGATCGTCGACAAAGGAGGACTCGGTCGTTACCTCCTCTTCCTTCACGCCCAGCTGCTCAACGACGATTTTCTTGACGCGTTCTTCGATGCTGCTCATAGCGGATTATCCTCCCACTGAATTCGGGTCGCCGGGGAAACGGCGGGCCAGTAGTTTAGAGAAAACTCAACAAGTTGCAAGCAAAAGATCCCCGGAAAAAACAATCTGATGCGGGCTCAGCCCCCTACGAGAACTTCCTTTTGCCCTATGGCATGTACATGCCCCCATTCACGTGCAAGGTCTCACCAGTGATATAGGCGGCGGCGTCGGAGGCCAGGAACGCGACGGCGGCGGCGACATCTTCCGGCGCGCCGAAGCGGCCGAGCGGGATCTGCCCGGCCAGGGCCGCGCGCTGCTCTTCGTCAAGGGCGCCGGTCATGTCGGTGACGATGAAGCCGGGCGCGACGGCATTGACGGTGATGCCCCGGCTGGCGACCTCGCGCGCCAGCGCCTTGGTGAATCCGATCATTCCAGCCTTCGCCGCCGCGTAATTGGTCTGTCCGGCGTTGCCCATCGCCCCGACCACCGAGGTGATGTTGATGATCCGTCCGTATCGCTGCTTCATCATGCCCCGCACGCAGCCCTTGCACAGTCTGAAGACCGACGTGAGATCAGCGCTGAGGACCGTGTCCCAGTCCTCGTCCTTCATGCGCATCAACAGGTTGTCGCGGGTAATGGCGGCATTGTTGACCAGTATGTTGGGGGTGAGCCCGAGTCTGTCGATTTCCGCCATCAGGGCATCGATCGACGCCGCATCGGTGACGTCGAGGCGGATCGCGTGTCCGGCGGTGCCGACATCCGTCAGCGCGCCGCGGATCGCCTCGAGCCCGGCCTCGCCCGTGGCGGTGCCGATCACCCTCACCCCACCGCGCGCCAGTTCGCGCAGTATGGCTGCGCCGATCCCGCGGCTGGCCCCGGTTACGATTGCGATGCGCTCATGACCGGCGGAATTCATGCGTTGGCTCCCGAGACGTTGATGGCGGCATCCAGGCTGACCGGATCGAACACGGGCAGGCACTCGAGATCGGACGCGATCCGCCTGCAAAGGCCGGTGAGCACCTTGCCGGGGCCGCATTCGATGATCATGTCGACGCCGCGGGCGCGCAAGAGTTGCACCGTCTCCACCCAGCGCACCGGCTCGTAGAGCTGGCGCGCGAGCGCCTCGACGATCGCGCCGGCGTCCTCGTGCGTCGCCACGTCGACGTTATGTATCACAGGGATCTGAGGCCTGCCCCATTTGACCGCCCGCAGTGCAGCGCGCATCTCATCGGCCGCGCCCATCATCAGACGGCAATGCGACGGCACGCTCACCGGCAGCAGGACCGCGCGCTTGGCACCGGCCTCCCTGGCGCCCGCAATGGCGCGCTCCACGGCCTCCCTGTGACCGGCGATCACGATCTGGCCCGGCGCATTGAGATTTGCGCAACTGACGACCTGTGCGTCGGCGGCACTGGCGCATACCTGCTCCAGCACCGGCAGTTCCAGGCCCAGCACCGCGGCCATCGCACCCTGTCCCGCCGGCACGGCCGCCTGCATGCTGCGCGCGCGCGTCGCCACCAGGCCGACGGCATCGGCGAACGCCAGCGCGCCGCTGCAGACGAGCGCGGTGTACTCCCCGAGGCTGTGTCCGGCAAGAAATGCCGGACGCGTGCCGCCGCTCTCGTTCCATACGTTCCAGACCGCGACCCCTGCCGCCAGCATGGCCGGCTGCGTGTGCTCGGTCATGTTCAGTTCCGTCTCGGGGCCTTCCCGCACCAACTTCCAGAGGTCGTAGCCGAGCACGTCGGAGGCCTGGCGAAACGTCTCGCTGACGGAGGCGTAGGCCGCGGCGAGTTCCCGCAGCATGCCCACCGCCTGGGAACCCTGTCCGGGAAACACGAATGCCGTGGTCATCATGGATGCAATGTGTCGCCGATGAAAGAATCAGTAGCGGAGCAGTGCCGAACCCCAGGTGAACCCGCCGCCGAACGCCTCCAGGAGCACCGTCTCACCGCGCCGGATGCGGCCGTCGCGTATCGCGACGTCCAGCGCCAGCGGTACGGACGCGGCCGAGGTGTTGCCGTGCTCCTGCACTGTCATGACCACATGGTCCTCGGAAAGCCTCAGTTTCTTCGCCGTGGCGGCGATGATGCGCTGGTTGGCCTGATGGGGTACCAGCCAGTCGATGTCGGCCTGCGTCATGTTGTTTGCGGCCAGGGTCTCGTCGACGATGCGTCCGAGCGTGTTGACGGCGATCTTGAAGACCTCGTTGCCCTGCATCTCCATGTACGGATAGGAATCGCCATCCTCGGTCACGCGCTTGGAGATCCCCGTGGGCACCTGCAGCAACGCCTGATACTGACCGTCGGCGTGCAGATGGGTGCTGAGTATGCCCGGTGTGGCGCTCGCCTGCAGAACCACCGCGCCGGCGCCGTCGCCGAAGAGCACGCAGGTCTTCCGATCGGTCCAGTCGACGATGCGCGACAGCGTCTCGGCGCCGACGACCAGGGCATTCCTGGCGCCGCCGGTGCGGATGAACTTGTCGGCGATGCCCAGGGCGTAAATGAAACCCGTGCAGACCGCCTGCACGTCGAAGGCGGGGCATCCGTGTATGTCGAGTCGCTGCTGCAGCAGGCAGGCGGTGCTGGGGAATATCTGATCGGGCGTGGTGGTGGCGACGATGATGAGATCGATATCGCCGGCGTTCAGGCCTGCGGCCTCGATGGCGCGGCGCGCCGCCTGCTCGGCGAGATCGCAAGTGGTCTCGTCGTCGGCGGCGACGTGCCGCTTGTGGATGCCCGTGCGCTCCCGGATCCAGGCATCGGTCGTGTCGACCATCTTCTCCAGCTCGGCGTTGGTGAGCACCTTCTCCGGCAGGTATCCGCCCGTGCCCGCGATTCGCGAGTATGTCATCCCGCGCTCCGTGCGAGCAGCAGTTCGCCGACCTGATCGGCGATGCGTTCGGGAACCTTCTTGCCGACCTCCACCATGGCCTCTTCGATTGCGGTCAGGAACGACACCTCGTCGGCGCTGCCATGACTCTTGATGACGCTGCCGCGCAAGCCGAGGAAGCTCGCCCCGTTGTACTGCCGCGGATCGGCGCGGTCCTTGAGATTGCGCAGCACGGGTCGGGCAACCAGGGCGGCGAGCTTGGTCCACAGGTTGCGGGTGAATTCCTCGCGCGCCATGTCCATCAGCATCTTCGCGGCGCCCTCGGCGGACTTCAGGGCGATGTTGCCCGAGAAACCGTCGCAGACGATGACGTCCACCTCGCCCTTGAAGATATCGTTGCCCTCCACGAAGCCGACGTAGTTCAGGGGACTGCGCGACAGCAGGGCCGCGGCCTCCTTGACGTTCTCGTTGCCCTTGATCTCCTCCTCCCCGATGTTCAGAAGAGCCACGGTCGGACGCTCTTTGTTTTCCACGGCGCTGGTAAGCACCGCACCCATGACGGCGTACTGGTACAGCTCCTCGGCGCTGCAGTCGACGTTCGCACCCAGGTCGAGCACGTGGCTGTGGCCACGCAGGGCCGGAAGTGCGGCGCAGATGGCGGGGCGGTCGATGCCTGCCAGGGTCTTCAGGACGAAGCGTGCAGTGGCCATGAGCGCGCCGGTGTTGCCGGCGCTCACGCATGCCTGGCAGGCCCCGCTCTTGACCAGGTCGATGGCCACCCGCATCGAGGAATCCTTCTTGCCGCGCAGGGCCTGAGAGGGCAGGTCGTCCATCTCCACGCGCTGGCTGGCATGGCGCACGGTCAGCCGGTCGCCCGGGCTCTCGCCGCGCCTGCGTAGGGC
>CAZTPK010000206.1:0-4575 GCA_964614765.1 uncultured Gammaproteobacteria bacterium | reverse complement strand
CGCCCTCTTCCGCGCGCTCCCCTTCTGTGACAAGGTGATCGCCTGCATCACGGAGGTCATTCCGGTGATCGATATGGTCAAGGTCAAGGCGGCGCTCGCGCGCTATCCGCAGACGCGACTCATCGGGCCGAACTGCCCCGGCGTCATCACCCCGGGCGAATGCAAGATCGGCATCATGCCCGGCAAGATCCACACCCCCGGCCGCATCGGCATCGTCTCGCGCTCCGGTACGCTGACCTACGAGGCGGTGCATCAAACGACGCGCGCCGGCCTCGGCCAGAGCACCTGCGTCGGTATCGGCGGCGATCCCATCCACGGCATGAATTTCATCGATTGCCTGACCCTGTTCGAGGCCGACCCCGGCACCGAGGGCATCATCATGGTCGGGGAGATCGGCGGCAGCGCCGAGGAAGACGCCGCCGAGTTCATCGCGAAGAACGTGACCAAGCCGGTCGTTGCCTACGTCGCCGGTGTTACCGCGCCGCCGGGCAAACGCATGGGGCATGCCGGCGCCATCGTCTCGGGCGGCAAGGGCACGGCAGCCGGAAAATTCGCGGCGCTGGAGGCTGCAGGCGTGAGCACCGTGCGCTCCCCTGCCCAGCTCGGCGCCGCCATCGCCCGGCGTCTCGGCCGCTGACGTCGCGCCGTGCAGGGCTCTGCCGGCGCGCACGCTCGCCCGCGCCGGCAGCGCTTCGGTAATATGGCGGCATGAAGAAAAAAGCTGCCGTGCGTGTGGCCCTCGCACAGGTCAACCTGCTGGTGGGGGACGTGCAGGGCAACACCGCGCGCGTCATCGAATGGGTGGAGAGGGCCAGGCAGCAGGGAGCGGCCCTGGTCGCCTTTCCCGAGCTCACGCTGACCAGTTATCCACCCGAGGATCTGCTGCTGCGCAAAGGCCTCTACGGCCAGATCGACAAGGCCCTGGCGGAGATCTGCGAGGCGGTCCGGGATATCGATGTCGTCCTGGGCTATCCGCAGCGCACCGCGCGCGGCCTGCATAACACCTGCTCGGTCATCCGCAACGGCCGTATCATCGCGACCTATCACAAGCAGCACCTGCCCAATTACAGCGTGTTCGACGAGAAGCGCTATTTCGTCGCGGGCGACAAGCCGTGCGTTTTCGACCTGCAGGGTATCCCCACGGCCCTGACCATCTGTGAGGACCTGTGGGTCCACGGCACCTGTTTCCAGGCGCGCGCCGTCGGGGCGCGGCTGATGCTGAACATCAACGGCTCACCCTACCACCTCGGCAAGACCCGCGCGCGCGAGGAGATCCTCCAGGCAGCGGTTCGCGAGGGTCGCATGCCGGTGCTTTACCTGAACCTGGTCGGGGGGCAGGACGAGCTCGTGTTCGACGGGGGCTCGATGGCGCTCGACGCCACGGGCGAGGTCGTCGCGCGCGCACCGGAGTTCAGGGAGTCGCTGGAGATGATCGAGCTGGGCGGCACGCCCGAGGCGATCACGGTGCGCGGAACCACGGTGGCACCCCTGCCGGACGAGGAGAGCGTGTACACCGCGCTGGTCACGGGCGTGCGCGACTACGTCGGCAAGAACCGCTTCAAGGGGGCCATCATCGGCCTGTCCGGCGGCATCGACTCGGCGCTGACGCTCGCCGTCGCGGTCGATGCCCTTGGCGCCGAGGCGGTCGAGGGCGTGTTGATGCCTTCGCGCTACACCGCGCCGATGAGTATCGAGGACGCGCGCGCGGAGGCCGAGGCGCTTGGCGTGCGGCATCACATCATCTCCATCGAGCAGCCGTTCACCGCCTTCGGCGAGGCGCTGAAGGAGCGCTTCGCCGGCCTTGCCGCCGACACCACGGAGGAGAATATCCAGGCCCGCTGCCGCGGGATCATCCTGATGGCGATCTCCAACAAGACCGGCAAGATCGTCCTGACGACAGGTAACAAGAGCGAGATGGCCTGCGGGTATGCGACGCTCTACGGGGACATGGCCGGTGGCTTCGCGCCGCTGAAGGACGTGCCGAAGATGCTCGTATACCGCCTCGCCAGGCACCGCAATGGGCTCGGGCGCGTCATCCCCCAGCGGGTCTTCGATCGGCCGCCGAGCGCCGAGCTGCGCGAGAACCAGACCGACCAGGACAGCCTGCCGCCCTATCCCGTGCTCGACGCGATCCTTGAGCGCTACGTCGAGCACGACCAGCCGCCGGAGGAGATCGTCGCCGCCGGCTTCGATGCCCAGACAGTCAAGCGGGTGGTGCGCATGGTCGACCGCAACGAATACAAGCGCCGCCAGGCCGCGCCTGGCGTGAAGATCTCGGTGCGGGCGTTCGGCCGCGACCGGCGCTATCCGATCACCTCCGGCTATTCCGAGGTGCCGGCGGATCCGTGATTGGCGATCGGTACTTCGTGATCCGCGCTCCCCGGATCACCAATCGGCAATCACGCATCGCGGTTCACCACCCCGATCAGCGGATCACGGCCTCGCGCGCCTCCTGCAGGCCCGGGTGGTTGGGGAAGTTCAGCTCCAGGACGCGCAGGGCGTCGTTGGCGAGGTCCTCCATGCCGAGGATCCGGTACGCCTTGGCCATGATGGTCAGCGCCTCCGGCATCGCCGGGGCCTGCTGATAGTTCTCCACCACGTAGCGGGCGCGATTGGCGGCCGCGACGTAGGCCTCGCGCCGCATGTAGTACTTGGCGACGTTCACCTCGTGCTGGGCCAGGATGTTGCGCAGGTAGACCATGCGCAGGCGCGCGTCCTCCACATAGATGCTGTTCGGGTAGCGCTTCACCAGTTCGGAGAAATCGTTGAACGACTGTGCCGCCGCACCCGGGTCCCGCTGCGAGGGGTCCGTCGGCAGATAGCGCTCGACCAGCCCCTGCTGGCCCTGGTTGAAATTGGCAAGACCCTTCAGATAGAAGGCATAGTCGACGCCCTCGCTGTTCGGGTACAGCTTGATGTAGCGATCGCAGGCCGCCACCGCGGAGGCCCCCTCCTCCTGCTTGAAATAGGCATAGGCGAGGTCGAGTTGCGCCTGCTGCGCGTGCGGCCCGAACGGATGGCGCGCCTGCAGCTTTTCGTAGAGTTCCACCGCCCTCTGGTAAGATCCGGAATCGAGCTCGGCCTTCGCCTCGTTGTAAAGCTTGTCCTCCGTCCACTTTTCGGTCTCGTCGCCCTTGTCCTGGAAATACGAACAGCCGCTGCCGGCGAACGCGAAAGCAATGATGAGAAATACCGCTATGAACCTCTGCAGCACCTGGTTGACCTCGGGTGATAGGTGGCGGGCATTGTAGCCGATCCGCCTTCGACCGACGCGTGCGCTGCATGAACGCCGAATCCCCGCCGATCCTCGAGGCGATCGTGCCTGCCGAGCTGGCCGGCAAGCGGTTGGACCGAGTGCTCGCCACCCTGTTCCCGGATTACTCCCGCAGCCGCCTGAAAGAGTGGATCGAGGCCGAACGCGTGCGGGTGGACGGCCGCCCCTGCCGCCCGCGCGATGCGGTGCGCGGCGGCGAGCGGGTGCTCGTGCACACGACGGCGGAGGCACAGGCGGACTGGCAGCCCCAGGCGCTGGCGGCGCTCAACATCGTCCACTGCGACGATGACCTGATCGTCATCGACAAGCCGGCCGGTGTCGTCGTCCATCCCGGCGCGGGCACCGCGGGCGCGACGCTCGCCAACGCGCTGCTCCATGATTTCCCGGAGGTTGGCAGGCTGCCGCGCGCCGGCATCGTTCATCGCATCGACAAAGACACCTCCGGGCTGCTGGTCGTGGCACGCTCGCCGCGCGCGCACACGCAGCTCATCCGGCAGCTCCAGGATCGCAGCGTCTCGCGCGACTACGAGGCGGTGGTCAACGGCGTCCTCATCAGCGGCGGCACGGTCGATGCGCCGATCGATCGCAGTCCGCGCGACCGCACGCGCATGGCCGTGATCGAGGGCGGGCGCGAGGCGATCACGCACTACCGCGTTGCCGAGCGCTTCCGCGCCCACACCCTCCTGCGCGTGAAGCTGCAGACGGGCCGCACGCATCAGATCCGCGTGCACATGGCCCACATCGGCCATCCGCTGCTGGGCGACCCGGTCTACGGTGGCCGCCTGCGGCTGCCTCGCGGCGCCACACCGGCACTGGCGGAGGTGCTGCGGGGTTTCAGGCGCCAGGCCCTGCACGCCGCGGGACTTACTCTCGTCCACCCCGGCACCGGCGAGCCGATGTCCTGGATCTCTCCCCTGCCCGCCGACATGCGGGCGCTGCTCGCCGCACTGCGGACCGATGCGACCAACGCATGACGACGCCAGGGCCTGCGCTGGTCACCATCGACGCCGACTGGCCAGCGCCGCCGCACGTGCTGGTGAGAACCACGACCCGCGGCGGCGGCGTCAGCGAACCTCCGTACGAATCGCTCAACCTCGCCATGCACGTGGGCGACGATCCGGAGCGGGTATGCGCCAACCGCGCCCGGGTGCGCGAGGCGCTCCGCCTGCCCTCCGGTCCGGCCTGGCTGGACCAGCATCACGGCGCGCGGGTCGTCGACCTGGAGCGGGACGACGAGCGGCGCGCCGACGGCTCCTATACCCGCAAAGCGGGCATCGTCTGCGCCATCCTGACCGCCGACT
>CAZTPK010000205.1:0-4586 GCA_964614765.1 uncultured Gammaproteobacteria bacterium | reverse complement strand
GGGCCGCGTCCAGATCGAAGGCGGCATTGACGGCCCCTGCGGCGACGGCGGTGCCGCCCGGCAGGCGATCGATGACCAGCATCGCCAGATCGGCGTCATAGACGAGCTGGCCGCCGGAATGGCAGACGAGGTGGCCGGCCGGCGTGTAGCCGCCGCTGGTGCACAGCAGGTCGCATTCGATGCGGTGCGGCCGGCCGGCGGTGACGCCGCGGCCGGTGATGGCGTCGATCTCCACACCGAACAGCGACCGCTTGCCCGGTCCGGGCAGGGCCTCGCAGACCGCGTGCTGCTGATGCACGGGTATCCCGCGAGCCGCGATCGCGCTCGCGAACGGCGAGGCGGAGGGTTCCGCGCGCAGATCGACCACGCCCGCCACCGTCACGCCGGCCTCGAGGAGGTCCAGAGCCGCGGCATAGCCGGCGTCGTTCGCGGTGGCGACCACGGCGCGATGACCGGGCTTCACGCCGTAGAGGCGTATCAGCCGCTGCGCCGCCGAGCCGTACATGATGCCGGGCAGATCGTTGTTGCGAAACACCATCGGCTGCTCCATCGCGCCGGCGGCGATCACGACCGACTTCGCGCGCAGCTTGTAGAGTCGCTGGCCACGCATGACCGGCAGCCAGTTGTCGGCGAACCAGCCGGTGCAGACCGCGTCGCTCAACACCTGCACGTTCGGGGCGGCGGCGACCTTGCTCCGCAGCTCCTCGGCCAGCCGCGCGCCGCGGCGGCCCTCGACGTCGAAGCGGGCGTAGTTCAGCGCGCCGCCGAGACGCGGCTGATCGTCGATAAGTATCACCTCCGCCCCCGTGCTGGCGGCAGCCAGCGCCGCCTGCATGCCCGCGCCGCCGCCGCCTATCACCGCGACGTCGGCGAACAGATAGGCCTTGTCGGCGTACCCGTGATGGGTACGTTCGTCGATGCGGCCCAGGCCGGCGAGCGCGCGGATGAGCTTCTCCCAGTACTTCCACACCCCCTTGGGCTTGTAGAAGGCCTTGTAATAGAAGCCCACCGGCAGGAACGGCGCGAGCCACTCGATGACGCTCAGCCAGTCGTTGGTCAGCGAACCGAGGTAGTTCTGCCCGCGCACGTCGATGCCGGCGGGCACAGGGGTGGTGTCGGCGCGCACGTTCGGCTCGCCCGGGTACTGCACCAGCGAGTTGGCCTCCTGTGCCATCATGCTGAGCGTGCCGCGCGGGCGGTGATACTTGAAGGATCGGCTGAGCACGCGCTGGCCGTTGGCGAGCAGCGCGCTGGTGATCGTGTCGCCCTGGAAGGCCGGGTAGTCTTGGCCCTCGAAGCGCAGCGTGATCGGCCTGGAGCGGTCGATCAGCGTGCCATAGGGTTCGGGGAGTCGGTGTGAACTCATCGCTTATTTGAAATCGCGGCGGCTGCTGTAGAGTTCGGTGGCCGGATAGGTGCGCAGGATCTCGTCGGTCTCCGTGTTGCGCTCGGCGATGAACCAGTAGGAAGTCGGCGCATGCATCCACCACTCGCGCACCACGCCCTTGGTGTTGTTCTCGATGAAGACGTACTCGGCCCACTCCCGATCGCTGCCGGTGCGCGGGTCGGGCATGTCCCTGACCTCCCCGCCCCAGACGAATTCGGAGATGTTGCGGGGACCGTTCATCGGGCAATTCATGATCTTCATGGCATGGCGCTCGCTTGCGGACTAGTGGCCGACGGAGGCGGCGCCTTTTTCGCCGACCTGCGCGAAGCGGTAAAAGCGCTCGAGCGAGAAGGGCGCGATTAGCTCCGGCACCCGGCCGGTCGCCACCGTCTCCGCCATGCGCCTGCCGCACACTGGCGTGGCCTTGAAGCCCCACGTGCCCCAGCCGGCGTCGATGTAGTAGTTCTGCACCGGCGTCTCGCCCATGATCGGCGAGAAGTCGGGCGTCATGTCGGCCATGCCCGCCCACTGGCGCAGTACGCGCATGCGGCCGATGAACGGGAACAGTTCGAGCATGTGCATCATCAGTTCTTCCTTGAAGTCCAGCGTCGAGCGCGTGTTGTACAGCGAATACGGATCCACCGAGCCGCCCATCACCAGCTCGCCGCGCGAGGACTGCGAGACGTAAACGTGCAGGGAGCCGGAGACGATGATCGGATCGAGGAAGGGTTTGACCGGTTCGGTGACGCAGGCCTGCAGCGGGATGGTGCGGATCGGCAGCCTGAAACCGGCCATGCCCGCGACCACCGAGGTCATGCCGGCCACCGCCTGCAGCACCTTGCCGCACTTGATGGCGCCGCGATTGGTGCGCACGCCGGTGACGCGTCCGTTGTCGATGTCGAAGCCGGTTACCTCGGTGTGGGTGTGGATCTCCACGCCGCGCCGATACGCGCCGCGCGCGTAGCCCCAGGCCACGGCGTCGTGGCGGGCTATGGCGCCCGGATAGTGATACAGCGCGCCGAGGATCGGGTAACGCACGTCACGGCTCATGTTCAGCTGCGGGCAGATGCGCGCGATCTCGTCCGGATAGACCAGCTCCGACTTCACACCCAGATGCTTGTTGACCTCCGCCCGCCAGCGCGCCGTGCGCATGGCCGCGTCGGTGTGGGCGAGCGTGAAGTGGCCGCGCTCGGAGTACATCAGGTTGTAGTCGAATTCGTTGGCGAGGTCCTGATACAGGCGCACCGACTCGTCATAGAAGCGCACACCCTCGGGCGTGAGGTAGTTCGAGCGGATGATCGTGGTGTTGCGCGCGGTGTTGCCGCCCGCGAGATAGCCCCTGTCCAGGACCGCGACGTTGGTGATGTTCCAGTCGCGCGCGAGGTAGTAGGCCGCCGCCAGCCCGTGCCCGCCGGCACCGACGATCACCACGTCGTAGGAGGGGCGCAGGTCCTTGCGGGCGGGGAAATGACGCTCGCCGGGATACTGTTTGCTCAGCGCGTACTTCAACAGACCGAATGGCACGTTTGCACTGCTCCCGGATACGGCGGCAAATGTTCTTGCCAGTAAAATTTGTTAACCAGTATTAAACACCATGGGCGAGCACCCCCGCAACCGGGCGGCGCGGGGACCTCGCGGCACGGCGCAGGGCGGTTGCACCAGTCGCGGGGTCCCCTCGCTGCCCGGGTCAGAACTTGGCGTAGGCCTCGCGCAGCGAGACCAGCGGGTGGCGCTTGGACATCTGGAACTTGACGAGCAGCTCGCGCGCGAGCATGTCGCGATCCTGCTGGTTATCCGGCAGCTTCATGCCCTCCGGCACCTGGACCCAGCCGTTGACGTTGCGGTCGAACACCGCCGCCCGCCCTTCCTCGTAGCCGAGGTGGATGTCCTCCAGCCAGTTCAAGTCCTCCCAGCCCATCTTCTCGATGTACTTCCTCAGGAAGGGCGTGAGCCGGCGATAGTCGGGCAGCAGGTTGACGTCGTAGCGGTAGCCGATGTGCTGGCCGATGACCTTCTCGCGTTCGGTGTCCAGGCCGTCGGTCTTCAGGAAGTGATCTATGTCGTTGACGTCTTTCGGATTGCTCATGACAATGTCCTCGTTGACACTTGATATTCAGCCGGCGCGCCGCTACCAGCGCTTCATTTCCGGGTGCCCGACCGTGTGCTGCGTGCCGGCGAGCGGCACCGCGGCCAGCGCCGAGGCCTCCATGGTCAGCGCGGCGAGATCCTCCGGCTCGAGCGAGTGGATGTTGGTCTTGCCGCAGGCACGCGCGAAAAGCTGCGCCTCCATGGTGAGCGCGACGAGGAAGTTGTAGACGCGCTCCGCGGCCTTGTCGGGATCCAGGCGCTTGCGCAGCACCGGGTCCTGTGTCGCCACGCCGACCGGGCAGCGGCCGGAATGGCAGTGGTAGCACTGCCCGGCCTCCACGCCGACCTCCTTCTCGTAGTCGGCCTCGGGGATCGCCTTGTTGCAGTTCAGCGCCATCATCGCGGAATGGCCGATGGCGATGGCGTCCGCACCGAGCGCCAGGGCCTTGGCCACGTCGGCGCCGTTGCGGATGCCGCCGGCGTAGACGAGCGAGATCTCCCCGCGCTTGCCCAGGTCGTCGATGGCCTTGCGCGCCAGGCGCACGGCGGCGATACCCGGAATGCCGGTGTCCTCGGTGGCCAGGTGCGGGCCGGCGCCGGTGCTGCCCTCCATGCCGTCTATATATATGGAGTCCGGATCGCACTTCACCGCCATGCGCACGTCGTCGTATACGCGCGCCGCGCCGAGCTTCAGCTGGATCGGGATCTCCCAGTTGGTGGCCTCGCGGATCTCCTGGATCTTCAGCGCCAGGTCGTCCGGACCCAGCCAGTCGGGATGCCGCGCCGGGGAGCGCTGATCGATGCCCGCCGGCAGCGAACGCATCTCCGCGACCTGGTCGGTCACCTTCTGGCCCATGAGATGGCCGCCAAGGCCGACCTTGCAGCCCTGGCCGATGAAGAATTCGCAACCGTCGGCCAGGCGCAGGTGCTGCGGATTGAAACCGTAGCGCGACTGGATGCACTGGTAGAACCATTTCTGTGAGTAGCGACGCTCGTCGGGGATCATGCCCCCCTCCCCCGAGCAGGTCGCCGAGCCCGCCATCGTGGCGCCGCGCGCCAGCGCGATCTTCGCCTCGTAGGAGAGCGCGCCGAAGCTCATGCCGGTGATGTA
>CAZTPK010000204.1:0-4604 GCA_964614765.1 uncultured Gammaproteobacteria bacterium | reverse complement strand
GTGGTGCAGGTGGAGCACATCGACGCCGTCGGCAACGTCGAGTCGATCGCCGATGTCGCCGGTATCGACGCGGTATTCGTGGGGCCCTACGACCTCTCGGCGAGCATGGGTCTCACCGGGCAGGTGGGTCATGCCGATGTCACCGCGGCCATCGCGACCGTCCGTGACGCGTGTCTACGTCGGCAGATGCCGCTCGGGATCTTCAGCCTGGATCCACGGGCCATGGGCTCGCATCTCGAGCAGGGCTTCAGCCTGGTTGCCGCCGGCTGCGACTCCGCGTATCTCCTCGGCGGCGCGCGCGAGGCACTCGCGCAGCTGCGGAGTCTTTCCCACCGCGTCGGCGCACCGGGCTGAACTACTGCTACCTGCGGGATATACCTCGCAGCCGCAATTCCATGCGCCGTGTCATGCCCCCTCGCGTTGGGTCATTCCGGTCCCGGCCGTGTGAGACCCGCTCCCTCAGGACTGTGCTCGAAAATTAACAATATTTTTTAAAACAACAAGTTATATTATAATCTTGAACGGAGCTGCATGGCCTGCCTGAGGGGGATTGTTTCCGATAAAGAAACTAAGTGTCGTCAAAAAGTACTATTGCACTGCGATTGGATTGAGTTTATTGTGCATTGCACTGAGAGCTGGAATGCGATTGCTCCGTGGTTCTCTCCAGTAATGTGACCTCCCCTTACACCTTCCGTCGCCCGCTCGCCCTAGCGGGCAGGAAGGTGGATTTTTTTGCGCGTTGCAGGAAGTCCGGACGGCACCGACGTCCTATGGAGTTCGCAGCATGAGCAGACGACCTTTTCTCTCCATGTTGACGCGTCCCAGGAACGAGTTGCCGAGCAGCACTTCTAGCGGTTGATGGCCGTCGATGACCGCGCCCTCGACGTCGGTGAGGGTGATCTCCCCGACGGTCACCCGGCTCAGCTTCACCAGATATGTCTTCACGTAACCCGAGGCGGTCTGCGAGAGGCCTTCCTCGCCGTCCAGCATGTAATTTATGCCGAGGCGCTTGGCGGTGCTCTTGTTCATCGCGACCAGCGTTGCGCCGGTATCCACCAGGAACCGCACGGGATAGCCGTTTATCGCCCCGCTGACGAAATACATGCCGCCGGTGTCGGGCGCGATCTGCACGACCTTGCCGGCGCTGGGAGTCCCCAACCGATTGCTGCCGATCTGGGTACCGTGCCGATAGCGGAATTCCACACCGTCGACCTCGAAGACGGCCTCCTGCCCATCCGTGGATAGCAGCCGGATGCCGCGCTTGGCGGGGCCGCCCGCCTTCAGGATGACCTGCCTTCCGTCGACCTCGACGATGGCCTGATCCCTGAACAATCCGACCACCCGGCCCCAGTCTTCGGCGGCACCGCAGTGCGCGGCCAGCGGCAGCAGGACCGCGAGTAACAGGCCGATGCAATGCAACTTGTCCATCGTGTGAAACTCCCTTCTCCGCAAGCGGAATGATGATGATGTTTTCGACGCCCCGGCGCCTGGCTTGAGGGAACGGCGTGCGCCCGGCCTCGAAAATGGCTTGCCGATATGGTAAAGCTACTCATCATGGCGTGGACACCACCAAGAGACGTCGCTGGCGGCTGGAGCGCCTGACGCGGATATCCCGGAAGCCACCGGCATGGGCAGCGGCAAGTTCGACCCCTTCGCAGCGATCCTGGAGGCACCGCTCAAGGCCAACCGCGAGGCGGCCTCGGCATGGGAGCGCTTCGTCACGACCGGCGACTTCGGCAACCGTTCTCCCCGCGACGTCATCGCCGACAGCTGGCGCCGATGCCGCGATCTGGGCAT
The DNA here is from genome assembly GCA_964614765.1 of uncultured Gammaproteobacteria bacterium. GTDB lineage: Bacteria > Pseudomonadota > Gammaproteobacteria > JAJPIJ01 > JAJPIJ01 > JAJVHZ01. The sequence continues at coordinate 2,807 of CAZTPK010000204.1, read as the reverse complement.
CGATCCAGAGTCCGTCCGCGCCCCTTCCCGGCTGGAATCCGAGGCGATCGAAAAGATACTGCACACGGCGGCCCTCGGGGTGGTCGGTTGCGAGGTCCTGCGCAACTACGAGGCGATACTGCACGGCACGGGGCACGTGCTGGTGCTGGCCGACGCCAAGGGCCGCATCCTGCACGCGGCCGGACAGCGGGGGACCCGGGAACGGCTCGAGCGCATCAACTTCATGCCCGGCGGTATGTGGGCCGAGGAGGTGGTGGGTCCCAACGGTGTCGGCACGCCGCTGAGATTGGGCCGTCCCGAGGTCGTACTGGGGACCGAGCACTTCTGCATGGGCTGGCAGCCCTGGGTCTGCTACGGAAGCCCGGTTCGTGACCCGGAGTCCGGCGAGATCATCGGAGTCATCGACATCACCGGCCCTGTACGCCACGCACAGTTCGAGACCATGGGTCTCACCGTGGCGATCGCACACGCCGTCGAGCAGCAATTGCAGCTGCGCGAGTTGGTGCGCCGCGAGCATCTGCACAACCGTTTTCTCGAGCTGCAGCACAGATGGCCTGGCGACGGTCTGGTGCTGCTGAGCCGCAGCGGCCGCGTGCTCGACGCCAACGCCGCGGGCCTGGCCGCGATCTCCGGCGGGGACGGGGCCATCCGCAACCGGCGACTGGTCGAGGTGGCGCCGCGGCTGGCGCTTGGACTGCAAGGGATGCGCTTGCACGAGCAGGCACCGGAAGACGCCCTGGAACGCGAGGTCGACGGTCTGGAACGCCTGACACTGCGGCTGGAGATGATGCGCGACAACACCGGTCGGCTGGCCGGTTATCTGCTGGTATTGCGCCGCAAGGAAACGCCGCCCTCGAACTTTGCGGAGCATGCTCGCTACGGGCGGCCGGCAGAGGATGCGGAGCTCGAACAGCCGTCTGGCGGCCTTGCGCCGCGGTCGCTTCGGGAGACCGAGGAGGAGTTGATCCGTCAGACCCTCGCACAATGCGGCGGCGAGATAAGTCGCGCGGCGCGCAAGCTGGGGATCGCGCGCAGCACTCTTTATCGCCGCTTGAAACGGTCGCAGTCGCCGCGCGTAGCCCGTTAATCGCGCGGCCCCGTGGCGCGTCGCAATCTGCGACATCGGCCGTCGCCGGCAGTTGTCGTTGCCGCCGCGAAGCATTAACGTGAGGCCGACCAGTGGACGATCGGCGCCTACGGGGCGCGCTTGTCGCGCCGCGGGCCACACGATCGTGCAGGGAAGGTCTGCGGCGGCAAGACCGAGGCCCTGATGCCGGTAAGAGAATCACGCCGCTGCTGCTCGCAGCAAGGGGGAAGGTTATGTCATCCGAGAAGGTCTATCCGGTCGCGCCCGAAGTGAAGGCGAGGGCTCACATCGACAATGATCTCTATCTGAGCATGTACGCGCACTCGCTGGCCGACCCGGACGGATTCTGGGCCGGCCAGGCCGAGAAGTTCCTCACCTGGACGAGGCGTTGGTCGCGGGTCATGAACGCCGATTTCCACGCCGCGGACATCAAGTGGTTCGAAGGCGGGCAACTGAATGTCAGCGTCAACTGCCTGGACCGGCATCTGGCGCAACGCGGTGATCAGGTAGCCATCATCTGGGAGGCCGACGATCCCGCCGAGCACAAGCTCATCACCTATCGCCAGCTGCATGCGGAGGTCTGCCGTTTCGCCAATGTGCTGAAATCCCGCGGCGTGCAGCGCGGCGATCGCGTGTCGATCTACATGCCGATGATCCCGGAGGCAGCGGTTGCCATGCTGGCGTGCACGCGCATCGGCGCCGTGCATTCGATCGTCTTCGGCGGTTTCTCCCCGGACGCGCTGAAGGATCGCATTCTGGACTCCGATTGCCAGGTCGTCGTGACGGCCGATGAAGGCATGCGTGGCGGGCGGCCGGTGCCGCTGAAGGTGAACGCCGACAAGGCGCTCGCCAGCTGTCCGAATGTACATACCTGCATCGTAGTCAGACGCACCGGCAATGAGGTGCCGTGGATGGAGGGACGCGATCTCTGGTACCACCTTGCGATGGAGCACGCCGCGCCGGACTGCGAGCCGGCAGTGATGGAGGCCGAGTCGCCGCTGTTCATCCTTTACACCTCCGGTTCGACGGGCAAGCCAAAGGGAGTATTGCACACCACCGGCGGCTACCTGCTCTACGCGGCGATGACGCACAAGTACATATTCGATTATCACGACGGCGACATCTATTGGTGTACCGCGGATGTCGGCTGGGTCACCGGGCATTCCTATATCATCTATGGCCCGCTGTGCAATGGCGCCACCACCCTGATGTTCGAAGGGGTTCCGACCTATCCGGACGCGGGCCGTTTCTGGCAGGTCATCGACAAGCACAAGGTCAACATCTTCTACACCGCGCCCACGGCCATCCGGGCGCTGATGGGTCAAGGTGACGAATGGGTGACGCGCGCCAGCCGCAAGACGCTGCGCGTGCTGGGATCCGTGGGCGAGCCGATCAACCCGGAGGCGTGGGAGTGGTACCACCGGGTCGTCGGCGGCGGCCGCTGCCCGATCATGGACACCTGGTGGCAGACCGAGACCGGCGGCATCCTCATCACGCCGCTGCCGGGCGCGACGCCGCTGAAACCAGGCTCCGCGACCAGGCCGTTCTTCGGCGTGGAACCGGCCATCGTCGATGACAAGGGCACGGAGCTGGAAGGCGACGCCACCGGCAATCTGGTGATCAAGCGTTCGTGGCCGGGTCAGATGCGCACGGTGTATGGCGACCATCAGCGCTTCATAGACACCTATTTCAAGATGTACCCGGGCAGCTACTTCACAGG
>CAZTPK010000203.1:0-4605 GCA_964614765.1 uncultured Gammaproteobacteria bacterium | reverse complement strand
CATGACTGCAGCGACGCCGGCCGCATGACGGTCACGTTCGGCAACTCCCGCAGGCGCTCGCCGAGCGCGTCGCAAAGTGCGCGCTGCTCGACGATGTAGCCAAGGGTGGGTTCCGCCAGCGCCGCACTGTCAAAACTGATACGGCCCTTGCTGTGCGCGTCCCAGACCTCCATGCGCCGGAAACAGCCATGACGGCGGCGTTCGATCCCCTGCCAGGCAGCAGCATGGGCGAGGATACGCGCGGAGGCGCGGGTGAGGGCGTAGACCCGGAGGTCGTACTCTTTCGGATCGGCCGGTGTCGCCGCGCCGGCGGCCTCCACTGCCGCCACGCGCAACGACAAGCCCCCGAGCAAGGCAGCCACTGTCGAGCCCACCACGCCGCCGCCGATGACGGCGACGTCGAATTCGGCCGGTACGGCACGGCGCGACCGGATCACAACGGCCGCCCATGCAGCAGCCGCGACGGCGCCCCGCGCAGCCCGCTGCCGTGCGCCACCAGCCGCCGCTTCAGCGGCGGAATCAGCTCCACCGCCAGCATGGCGGCCTGCCTGGCCACGGCGTGCGGCCACCAGTCGTTGTAGAACAGCCGGGTGAGTCCATCGGTGAATCGGATCGTACGCTGGTGATCCGGGCGGCAGCGCTCTGCATACGAACCGGTCACCGCGTCGGCACCGACGTCCAGGCCGGCCCGAGCCGCGTCGACGATGCACTCCGCGGCCACCGCCGCGTCGCGCACGCCGAGGTTGAAACCCTGCGCCCCGTTCGGGTGAACGGCGTGGGCGGCGTTGCCGACCACCATGTAGCGAGCCCCGGCGATCCGGTCGGCGACGACCAGGCGCAGTGGATACAGGCTGCGCCCACCGAGGCCCGAGAGCTCGCCGAGGCGCCGGCCGAACCGCTCCTGCACCTGCGCGAGGAAAGCGCGATCGGGAAGGGATGCGGCCGCGGTTGCAGCCGCGGTCGGAAGCACGTAGACCAGGCCGCAAAGCCCCGTCCGCTGCGGCAGCACGGCGGCTGGACCGTCGGGCGTGAACCGCTCGTAGGCCACGTTGTCGTGAGGCCGGCCGGTCCGCAGATTGGCAACGATCGCGGTCTGGCCGTAGTCGCGCTCCCGCACCCCGATATTCAGCAGACTGCGTGAGGGCGACTGCGCGCCGTCTGCCACGATCAGGAGTCGGGTCTCGATGGTATAGCGATCCTCGCCTCGCTGCGCCGTCACTACCATCGCATCGCGGTCGTGGCGTACGCCGACCACGCGCGCCGGACAGTGCAGCTCGCAGTTGGCCTGCGGCTTCAGGCGCTGCATCAGGCCGGCGCCGAGGTCACGCGCAAGGCTCACGTGCGCAAGGGCCTCAAGGCCGAAGTCCTCCGCGCAAATCCGCACCGCGCCGAATCGGCCCCGCTCCGAGACGTGTATGGCCCGCACCGGCGTGGCGGCAGCCGCGAGGCTCGGCCATACGCCTATGCCGCTCAGGACCCGCTGCGTCGCCGGCGACAGGGCCAGCCCGCGGTCATCGAAGCTCGGCGGTGCATCGACCTCGAACGGCACGGCCTCGAGCAGCGCCACCGAAAGCGGCGCTTCGCGCAGCGCGCATGCAAGCGTCGCTCCCACGAGGCCACCACCGACGATGACGACGTCGTACCGTTTCATTGCCGGCTCAAGCGGCGTGCGCCAGCGACATCAGCGACTCTATCTGCTCGACGGTCTTGGGCGCTTCGACGGTCAGCACCTCGTTGCCGCTGCGGGTCACCAGTACGTCGTCTTCGATGCGTATCCCGATGTTCCACCAACGCTTGGCCAGGCCGCGGCTGCCGGCCCTGAAGTACAGGCCGGGCTCGACCGTCAGGGTCATGCCCGGTTCCAGCACGCGCCACTCGCCCCCGACCTTGTAGTCGCCCACATCGTGCACGTCCATGCCCAGCCAGTGTCCGGTCCGGTGCATGTAATACGGACGGTACGCCTCGGTCTTGATGAGGGCCGCGAGCTTGCCTTTCAGGATCCCGAGCTCGAGCAGCCCCTTGGTGATGACGCGGACCGCGGCCTCGTGCGGGTCGTTCCAGTGATTGCCTGGCTTCACCTTCTCGATGGCGGCGAGCTGCGCCTCGAGCACCAGCTCGTAGGCCTCGCGCTGCGCCGCCGAGAACCGGCCGCCCACCGGGAACGTGCGGGTCACGTCCGCCGCATAGCAGTCGTACTCCGCGCCGGCGTCGATCAGCAGCAGATCGCCGTCCTTCAGCAGCGCGGAATTCTCACGGTAGTGAAGGATGCAGCCGTTGCCGCCGCTGCCGACGATCGGAGGATAGGCAGTGGCCCGCGCGCCCCCGTGCATGAACGCGTGGTGCAGCTCCGCCTCGATCTGATACTCGTACATGCCCGGCCGGCACACGCGCATGGCGCGCCGATGCGCCTCCACCGTTATCTGGGCCGCCTGACGCATCGCGGTTATCTCCGCCTTGCTCTTGAACAGACGCATGTCGTGGAGGATGTGTCCAAGCGCGATGAACTCCTCCGGCGCCCGCACGCCGGCGCGGCCACGGCCACGGACCTGCGTCACCCAGTTGACCACCCGGTGGTCGAATTCGGCGTCCTGCCCCATTGTGTAGTACACGCGTGCCTTGTTCTCGAGCAGCCCCGGAAGTATGTCGTCCATGTCCGAATACGGGAATGCGTCGTCGGCCCCGTACACTTCGGTGGCACCCTCCAGACCGGCGCGCAATCCGTCCCAGGCCTCCCGCTCAGGGTCGCGCTCGCGACAGAACAGTATGTACTCGCCCTGCGGCCGATGCGGCACCAGGACGGCCACTGCCTGGGGCTCGGCAAAACCCGTCAGGTAATAGAAATCACTGTCGGCGCGGAACGGAAACTCCACGTCGCGATTGCGGATGCGAACCTGCGCCGTCGGAATGATGGCAATGGCGCGGTTGCCCATGGTTTCCATGAGCTGCTTGCGGCGGCGCGCAAACTCCTGTTTCAGCATGGCGGCAAGACTCTCCGAGCGCGACGGATGGACCTGGAATTGGAAAAATGCAAGGTACCAACGCCCATAATTATCATCGACAATTTATCACAACCGCGCTCGCACGACCGGCGCTGTTGACCCCCTCTGATGGCCGCTCTATATTGGCCGGAAGCGGGGTAACCTGGGAGTCGGATTCGCACCCTACGCGCACTACGCAGATGAACGAACAAGAAACTGAATCGCTGGACTTGGCGGCGCTCGAAGCGCGCGTTGACGAGCTCATTCGCACGATCGACAAGCTCTCCAACGAGAATCGCGCGTTGAAATCGCAGCAGGCAACCTTGTCGGCGGAACGTTCGTTGCTGATCGAGAAGACCGAGATGGCGCGCACGCGCGTCGAATCGATGATCGCCCGCCTCAAGGCCATGGAAACCCGCCAATGAGTGACGCGCCCAAGCCCATACCCGTGACCATACTCGACAAGGAATATCTCGTCGCCTGCGCCGAGAACGAGCGCGAGTCTCTGTTCCAGGCGGCGGAGTTCCTCAACAAGCGCATGAAGCAGCTGCGCGACTCCGGAAAGATTATCGGTGCGGAACGCATCGCCGTGATGGCGGCCCTGAATATCGCGCACGAATATCAGGACTACCGCAAACAGAAAGAGGGTTATACTATGAACATCGGCGCGAGCCTGAAGCGGATTCAGAGCAAGATCGCGGGCGCGCTGAGCCGCGAGGAACAACTGGAACTCACCGACGTCTCATCGAGCTGAGCACCGGTGATCGAGCTGGGACGGCCGCGCGAGGCCCAATGGCGGCGCGGGGTCGAAACAAAGAATTCTCTGGGGTGTGCGTCAGCAGGCCGGGTATTCTTGAGCCTATACGTTACATCCACCAGGAGTTGACCGAGAAACGGCGATGTTGAGCTATGCCGTCACGAGCGGAAAGCCTGATTCGCCCGGAACGACTCCAATCTTGAACCTGCGGTTCAAGTCGATGGTCGGCAACGGCATCCCGGAGATCCACCTTTTTCGCCAGGCGCGCGCCCTTCCGGGCTGGTCCGCAGTGTGACCGACCAGCGCCGCGTACCCACAGCCGCTTTCCGACGCGCTCCCATGAATTACTGGCTGTTGAAATCCGAGCCGTCGGCCTTCAGCGTCGACGACCTCGCGGCGAGCCCCGGGAAGACCACGGCATGGGACGGGGTCCGCAACTATCAGGCCCGCAACATGCTCCGCGACGATTTTCGCGTGGGCGATCGCGCCTTCTTCTACCATTCCAGTTGTGGGCAGCCGGGCGTGGTCGGAATCGTGGAGGTAGTGCGGCGCGGCTACGCCGATCCGTCGCAGTTCGATCCCGACAGCAGGCACTACGATCCGGGCAGCAATCGCCACGCCCCACGCTGGTTTTGCGTGGACGTGAGGCTGAAGCGCAAGTTCGGGCGCATCGTCGGGCTGGAGGAACTGCGCAGGCACGAACCACTGCGTAACCTGGCGCTGCTTCAGCGTGGCAACCGGCTGTCGGTCATGCCGGTCACCAAGGCGGAGTGGGATTTCATCCTGTCGCTGGAATAGCCTTCGGCGCCCGGGCGTGCGCACCGTCTCCGGCGGTCACACCGTGTGCAACAGTGCGCGCGGGCCGGGCGC
>CAZTPK010000202.1:3868-4613 GCA_964614765.1 uncultured Gammaproteobacteria bacterium | reverse complement strand
GCCTGAATGCACGCAGGCTGATCCGGCAATGCGCAGCGGACGGCCCGGAGGGCATGGCCGTGATGCGTCCCGGCAATGAGAAATCGCGAGGCCAGATGACCGGACAAAAGACCGAAGGCGTGCTGACACTGCCCCGCACGAGCAGCCGATCGCGACGGCGCGCGGGTTCCTCCACTACCGCGCTGGAACGGTGGCTGGTGCGCGGCCTGCACGGTATGCTCGGCCGGCCGGCGATCTCCTTCGTGCTCTGGGACGGGTACCGCGTCCCGGAGGTGCCGCCCTCGACCTCGACGGTGGCGACGATGCGCATCGCCGATCGCAGGACGCTGTGGCGGCTGTTGGCGAACCCGGCCCTGAACTTCGGCGACGACTACAGCAACGGCCTCATCGAGATCGACGGCCCGCTCGTGGAGTTCGTCGAGGCGCTGGTGCGCGCCGTGTACGTCACCCGCAAGGGCGGGCTGCGGGAGCGCCTGGCGGTGAATCGGCCTATGTGGAGACGGCGCAATTCGCTCGCCGAATCACGCGGCAACATCCACCACCACTACGATCTCGGCAACGACTTCTACCGGCTCTGGCTCGACGAAGAGATGGTGTACACCTGCGCCTACTTCGCGGACCCGTCGATGACGCTGGAGGCCGCGCAGGTTGCCAAGATGGATCACGTCTGCCGCAAGCTGCAGCTGCGCCCGGGCGAGACCGTCGTGGAGGCGGGCTGCGGCTGGGGCGCGCTGTCGCTGCACAT
>CAZTPK010000202.1:0-3856 GCA_964614765.1 uncultured Gammaproteobacteria bacterium | reverse complement strand
CCCCCGCGGCGAGGGCCTGGACTCCTTGGTCACCTTCGTCGAGGACGACTACCGCAACATCAGCGGGAAGTACGACGTGTTCGTGTCGGTGGGGATGCTCGAGCACGTGGGCCGTGATTACCACCGCGAGTTCGGTCGCGCCATCGATCGTTCGCTCGGCAGCGAGGGCCGCGGCCTCGTGCACAGCATCGCGCAGTGGCGTTCGTTCCCGGTCAACGCCTGGCTGGAGCGCCGCATCTTCCCGGGCAGCTACCCGCCGACGCTGCGCGAGATGGCGGCGATACTCGAGCCCATACACTGCACGGTGACGGACGTGGAGAACCTGCGCCAGCATTACGCGCTCACGCTGCGGCACTGGCTCGCCCGCTTCGAGGAGCACTCCGGGGAGATCGAAGCGCGCTACGGGGAGGCCTTCGTGCGCGCCTGGCGGCTGTATCTCTCCGGGTCGATCGCCAACTTCAACGCCAATTGCCTGGCCCTATACCAGATGCTCTTCACGCGCGTCGCGCGCACGCAAACGCCGTGGACGCGCGCCTATCTCTACGCTTCCGATCCCGCGCGCCCGGCGACCTGAGCCCGATGAGGCCGCCCCCGCGCGACGGAAGCGCGAAGCCGCGGATGAGCGAACGCCGCCTGTTTGGGTGCGCCGGTGTTCGCTGAGGATCGGCCGCGCGTGTCCCCGGGCATGTGGCGACGGATCTGCGCGATCAGCCTGCTGGTGCTGATCGCGGCGGGGTGGCTCGGCAACGTGCTGGAGGGCCGGATCGGGAGGCTCGGTCTGGTCGGCCTGGCGGCGGTGATCGACGTCGCCCTGCTGGCCTTCATCGTCTCCATCCCGCCAGTCCTGGTGCGCGCCGTGATCGATGCGCAGAGACGCGCCGGCAACAGCGACGTGGCGGCGGTGCGGTTTCTCGAGCGCAACGAACGCGACGTGGTGCGGCTGATGTGGATCGTATGGGCCGCGGGGGCCCTGTTCGCCGCGCCGTTCGTCATCCACGACCTGGCCACCGGCCCGTAGAGCCCCTGCGGTACACCGGGTGTCCTGACCCGCCTAGCCCGTCAGGGTGGAGGGCGCTCCGCTATTCCCCCTCGTGACTTTTCCCGACGCGGAAGCGCCGGCGAATAGCCATGGTAGCTCCCCAATTTGCTGGATCCGGCCTGCCCGCTGCACAGGATCAGGCGAAACACCTCACTTGGCCGATCTGCAACCAGATCTGCCCCCCGAGCCAGCCGCCGGCGCCCCGCCCGACACCGAACGGCATCCCGCCGTGCACGCCTCGGCCCCGACGCTGCCCGGAGGCTTTCCGCGGCAAGTCGACGCAGGCAAGTCGAGCGGCTACTGCGTGCCGGTCATGATGCTGATGTTCGTCCCGTCGTCCTCGCCCGCGAGCACGACGTTGAGCACGCGGTCGGCCTTGGTGTAGCTCATCATCATCCCGGGCTGCCCACCCGCGCCCTGCTGATTCATCGACATCACCTCCGACCAGCCCTCGGCGGCGGCCTTCGCCTTGAGGGCGTCGCTCACCTTCGCCATCGCATCGGAGGTACGGCCGTTGACGGTAAACATGTTGCCCTGGGTGCCGGAGAACTCGAGCTTCATGCCGGGATAGGTCGGCACGTCATTGGGAAAGCCCGACGGCAGTTCGACACCGGCTCCGGAGGAATAGGTGGCGGTGCCCTCCTCGCCCTTGACCGTGATGTCGACCGTATCGCCCTGGTCCTTGACCCTGACCTCGGCGTCGCCCTCCTTGTGGACGACCTCGCCCTCGTCCTTGCCGCAACCGAAGGCGGTCATGACCATGCCAACCACCACCCCCGGAACCCACACAGTACGCGCCCACTTCGATGTCATGACGTTCGCTCCAAGTTCGATCTCCCCGATTCTCCTCCGGCCAGGCCGGCAACCATCCGGACTCCGGGTGCGCGGCATCCGAGGAGCACCCCAAAAATGATCGCTGCAAGGCAAGCATAGTCAGCGCGAATCGTTTCCACAATTGCTGCCGATCAACGTCCCACGGAGCGCCCTGCCGCCTCACGCGCAACCACAGCCGGTGACCGACGGGCGTCATGCCGTCCGCGCTTCCCGTGGGTTCATCGACGCTGACCGCGGTCGCCGCCGCCCCTACGGCGACGGAGCCTGCATCACGGGGTTCAGAGTTCATCGAGAACTGGTTAACATGGACGAGGCGCCGCCGGCGCCGCGCGCGACGACGGCTGGGCGCGATGACCACCATCAAAGAGGAGGATGCACTGCATGAAACCGCTCATGGTGCGCTGCTGGCCGCTGTTCCTGACCGCATCGCTTTGCGGTTCCGTCCACGCCGGGGAGCTGGACATCTCCGGGGGTGATTCCCTGGCCAGGGTGCTGGCGCTGCAGAAGGGCGGGACCGTGACGGTGCAGCTCAACTCCGGGCAGGAGATTACCGGCAAGGTCAAGAACGTGACCGAGGATCTGGCGCAGCTGACGGAGCTCACCGGCAGGGAATACTTCGATGCGGTGATCGTCATCGACGAGATCGCCGCCGTCGTCGTCCGCACCAAGTAGAGATGTCCGCGCGGCGGCCGCCGCCGCGCTGCAGCGAATGGAAAGCACCAGGAGCGGCCGTCTCGGCAAGCTGACTGCGCCTCTGTACCGGCGTGTCTGGGGCGCCGCCCGGCTGGATGAATTGCCGTTCTGGGGCCGGTGGTGCGTGATCGTGACGCGCTACGTGCACGTGACCCTGCGCGACCTGAGCCACGGCGAGATCACGCACCGCGCGGCCAGTCTTTCCTACACCACCCTGTTGTCGTTCGTACCGCTGCTCGCCGTCGGCTTCTCGCTGTTGAAGGGGCTGGGTGTACACAACCAGCTCGAGCCCGCGCTTTTGCAGATACTCGCTCCCATGGGCGCGCAGGCGACCGCGATGGCGAAGACGATCGTCGGCTTCGTCGACAACATGAAGGTCGGGGTCCTGGGCGCGGCCGGCATCGTGATGCTGCTGTACACGGTGGTGAGCACGATGAGGAAGGTCGAGGGAGCCTTCAACTACAGCTGGCGCGTGACCTCGCCGCGTGATCTCGTGCAGGGGTTCCGGGATTACCTCGTCGTGCTGATCGTAGGTCCCGTCCTCGTGTTCGCAGCGCTGGGCATCACCGGCGCCGGCGCCAGCAGCAGCTTCGTGCAGTACCTCGTCTCGCTGCAGCCGTTCGGCACGCTGCTGCAGTGGCTGTCGCGGCTGGCCCCGTACCTCATGATCATCGGCGCCTTCGCGTTCCTGTACATGTTCATGACCAACACCCGCGTGCGGGCGAGCTCCGCCCTCTTCGGCGGCGTGGTCGCGGGCGTGCTCTGGCAGACGGCTGGCTGGGCATTCGCGCGCTTCGTCGCCGGATCCGCGCAGTATGCGGCGATCTACTCGGCGTTCGCAGGTCTCGTGCTCTTCTTCGCCTGGACCTACCTCGCCTGGCTCATCCTGCTGATCGGCGCCAACATCGCTTTCTACCACCAGCACCCCGAGCATCTCTGCCTATACCGGCGCGAGCCGCGCCTGAGCCTGCGTGAGCGCGAGGCACTGGCGCTATGCGTCGTCAAGCTGATGGCGTCGAATCACTACGCGGGCAGGCCCGCGTGGGACATTCCGGCGCTGTCGACGGCACTGATGGTCCCCCAGTCTTGCGTCGAGGAGGTGATGTCGGCGCTGCAACAGGCCGGCATCGTCGCCCGTGGCGCCGGCCGCCCGCCGCCCTGGCTGCCCGCGAGGCCTCTGGAGACGACCTCGCTCGCCGAGGTCCTGACCGCGGTGCGCAGCGCCCAGGACGAGGGGCTGGTGACCGGAAAGCTTGCCGGGCACGCCGAGATCGCCGCGCTGCTGCGCGC
>CAZTPK010000201.1:0-4643 GCA_964614765.1 uncultured Gammaproteobacteria bacterium | reverse complement strand
GGTCACGCACGGCACGCTCGTGCAGCCGATACTGCGCCTCGCAGCGGCGGCCCGGGCCGGCGGCGCCGGCGCCACGCGCACCCGGGTGGGACGGGCCGGCGACGATGAGCTCGCCGAACTGGCGCTGAGCTTCGATGCGATGGCCGACGGACTGGAGCGCAGTCAGGCCGAACTGCGCCAGCGCGAGGCGCGCTACCGTACCGTGGTGAACAGCGTGCGCGAGGTAATCTTCCAGCTGAGCGATGAGGGGCGGTGGCTGTTCCTCAGCGACGCGTGGACCGTGCTGACCGGGTACTCCAGCGAGGACGCGCTGGGCCGCAGCGTCTACGAGTTCGTTGCCGTCGAGGACATCGACGAGATCCGGGGGCAGATCAAGGCGCTGACGAGCCACGAGATCGAGTCCTGTCGCTGCGAATTCCGGCTGCGCACCCGCTCCGGGGAGAGACTGTGGGTCGAGTTCGTCGCGCAGAGCGCGCGTTCGAGCGAAGGCGAGGCCGTCTTCACCGGCACCATGGACGATGTCAGCGAGCGCTATTACCAGCGCGAGGTCAGCGCGCTGCTGCGACGGGCAGAGGAGTTCGTCAACGAGGGGTACCGCACCGAGCAGCTGTTGCAGTACTTCTGCGAGAAGCTCGCGTGGCTGTTCGGATTCCCGCTCGTGGTCGCGGCGCTCAACCGGGAGCAGAAGCTCGGTATCGTCGGCCGTTCCGACTGCGAGGTGGACTTTCTGCGCACGCTCAGCGGCTCGCGGCGCCAGAACGCCGAGGTCGAGCTGTACGCGCGCGCGCTTGCCGAGGGTCGACCGCTCACCCTGACGCGGCAGGACGATGGGGCCAGCGACTGGGCCAAGGCGGCCGCGCGCGCCGGGATCGGATCGGCGATGATCGTCCCGATCCGCATTCACGAGCAGCTCGGCGCGCTGCTCGGATTCCACATGCGCGGCGACGCCGGGCTCGCACCCGAGCGCGTGCGGCGCATGGAGGAGCTCTGCGTGCGCATCGGCGACGTGCTGCGCAGGGCCGAGGATCTGCAGTGGCTGCGATTGCAGCGCACCGCCCTCGAGTCGGTGGCCAACGGCATCATGATCGTGGATACCGACCACGAGGTCATCTGGATCAATCCAGCCATGGAGCGGCTGAGCGGCTACCGCCGCGAGGAGGTTATCGGCAAGAGCACGCGGTTGTTCTCGGCCGGCTTCAGCTCCAGCCCGCAGCCGAGCGAGCTCGCCGAAGCGCAGCGACGTGGCGGCACGTGGTCGGGCGAGATCGTCAATCGGCGCAAGGACGGCAGCCTGTACACCGTGCACGAAACGGTCACGGCGTTGACCGACGCCTCCGGTAAGATCACCCACTTCGTCGCGGTGCAGGCCGATATCACGGCGCTGAAGGACGCGGAGGCGCGCCTGCAGCACATGGCCACGCACGACGCATTGACGGGGCTGTCCAACCGGCTTTTGTTCCGCGAACGGCTGAAGGAGGCATTCTCGCGCGCCAGTCGCAGCGGCAACCAGGTCGCCGTGCTGCTGCTCGATCTGGATCGTTTCAAGGCGATAAACGACACCCTCGGCCACATGCGCGCCGACGAGCTGCTGCAGGCCGTCGCCGGCCGTTTGCACGGCTGCCTGCGCGAACACGATACCGTCGCGCGGCTCGGCGGCGACGAGTTCACGGTCCTGCTGCCGGAGCTGGAAACCACCGAACACGCCGCCGTGGTCGCGGGCAAGATCCTCGCCTCGCTCAGCGAGCCGTTCGATATCGCGGGACAGTCCGTGACCACGACGACCAGCATCGGGATCAGCATCTACCCGCACGACGGCATCGACATCGACGACATACTGCAGCGCGCCGACGCCGCGATGTACCAGGCCAAGGCGATTGGCCGGAATACCTACCAGTTCTACACGCGTGCGATACATGAGCGCAGCATGCAGCGGCTGAGCACCGAGAAGGAGCTGCGGCGCGCGGTCGAGCAGAATGAATTCGTTCTGCATTTCCAGCCGATCGCAGATACGCGCAGCGGCACCATCGTCGGCGCCGAGGCGCTGGTGCGCTGGCAGCATCCCGTCCGGGGACTGCTGCCGCCGACGGCGTTCATAGAGGTTGCCGAGGATTCCGGCCTCATCCTCGCCATCGGCGACTGGGTGCTGCGCGCGGCGTGCGAACAGGGTGCGGCGTGGGAGGCGCAGGGCATCCGGGACATGGAGGTGTCGGTGAATCTCTCGACGCGGCAGTTCCGCCAGTCCGACCTGGTGGAGCGCGTCTCGCACGCGTGCGCGCAGGCGGGATTCAGCTCCCGCAACATGCACATCGAGCTGACCGAGAGCCTGATGATGGATGACATGGAGCAGGGCATACGGACCATGAAGGCCTTGAAGGATCTCGGCGTCAGCATCTCGATCGACGACTTCGGTGTCGGCTACTCGAGTCTCGCCTACCTGAAGCGATTTCCGCTCGACACGCTGAAGATCGATCGTTCCTTCATCGAGACGGTGCCACAGAACTCCGAGGCGACCGCCATCGCGAGCACGATATTGGCCATGGCCCGAACCCTCGGGCTGAGCGTCGTGGCCGAGGGCGTGGAGAACGAGGCGCAGCTGGAGTTCCTCCGCGCGCTGGGCTGTCCGCGTTACCAGGGCTTTCTGCTCGGCAAACCGATGTCCGCCGAGGAGCTAGGGGCATTCATCCGCCGCAGCCGCGCGCGCCAGGCGGAACCGCTCGCGCCGGTCACTGCGATACGCCCCGGTATCTGAGTCGCAGAGCGGAGACGCCGATCACGTCCCTGGCGCCGACTCGGATCTCGGCTCTGCCATTCAGGTCTTCGGCAGGCGCGAACGCGGTGGCTGAATGGCGCTCGCGTTCGCCGGCGCGGTCCGTTGGCTCGGGCGCCTGGATTTGAGCCCTGTTCCAGGGCTGCGGTATTCTTCCCTTCCGCCGGCCCGTTCGCGGCTCCGCGGTCGTGAGCCGACCCGCGGGCGATTGCACCGACTCTCACTCATCGAACGCAGCGCATGACGATTCGCGATTTCCAGGGCTCCGAGCCCCGCATCCACGCCAGTGCTTACGTCGATCCGGCCGCCGTGGTGATCGGCAACGTCGCCATCGGCGAGCACAGCTCGATCTGGCCGATGGCGGTCGTGCGCGGAGACGTCAATACCGTCGAGATCGGCGCATGTACGAACGTCCAGGACGGCAGCGTGATCCATTGCACGCACGACGGGCCGTACACCCCGGGCGGCTTCGCGACCCGCATCGGCGATCGCGTCACGATCGGGCACAAGGCGGTCGTTCACGCGTGCACGATCGGCGAGCTCTGCCTGGTCGGGATGTCGGCGACCATCATGGATGGGGCGGTGCTGGAGCCGCGGGTGATGCTGGGCGCCGGCAGCCTCGTGCCTCCCGGCAAGGTGCTCGAAGGCGGCTGCCTGTGGGTCGGCGTGCCGGCGCGGCGCGTGCGGTCGCTCACCCAGGCCGAGCTGGAATCACTCGATTATTCTGCCCAGCATTACGTCCGGCTGAAGAACAAGTACACCGCCTAGGGCCCCGGGTCGCCGGCACCCGGGCGGTGGCGCGGTGCAACGGCTCGCCTATGGATGGTCGAGCGGAAATATCGCTCACGTACCAACGGCGCGCGCCGGGGTGGACCCGCCCTCTGCCGGTTAGCCCGGGAGCTCGTCGAGCCCGGCGATCGGCATCTCGTTCCACGACTGCAGCCGCCAGCATCCCTCGGCATGGGCGATCCAGCTGACGCCGGCGTTCGAGATGACGAAGTCGCGCGGGGCGGAGAGCGGCATCCCCGTCGCCATCCTGTAGGCAATGTCGAGGACGCCGCCGTGTGCGACCACCAGGGTGGTGGCGCCGCGTTGCAGCAGCGCGATCGCGTGCAGCGCAGCTTCCACCCGTCGGCTGAACTCGCCCAGCGATTCGCCGCTGCGGAAGTTCTCGTTCGGATCGCGATCGTGGAAGCGCTTGTAGGCCTTCGGATAGCGTTGCTCGGCCTCCGCATAGGTGAGTCCCTGGAATTTCCCGTACTTTCGTTCGCGCAACCCGCCGTGCAGCTGCACCGGCAGGGCATGATGCGAGGCGATGATCTCCGCGGTGCGCTGCGCGCGCTGCAGATCGCTGCTGTAGATGGCCGCGAATCGCACTTTCGAAAGCCAGAGCGCCGTCGCCTGGGCCTGAGCGATGCCGCGCTCGTTGAGCGGGGAGTCGATCTGCCCCTGGATGCGGCGGTCGGCGTTCCAGGCCGTCTCGCCGTGCCGAACCAGGCAGATCCTGGTTATCGACTCGCTCATGAGGAGCCGGATCGCCGCGCCGCGCGGGGCTCTCCGGCGCCGAAACGGACAGTGCGGATCATGGCCGACTCCGGGCGGTAATTATAGAATCATGAGCTATATTCACAGGATACCTCACCGGCGGCAGGCGGCGTCATGCAATATCCGGAGACCTTCGATGTCATCGTAGTGGGCGGCGGGCATGCCGGCACCGAGGCGGCGCTCGCCAGCGCTCGAGTGGGCTGCAGGACGCTGCTGCTGACCCACAGCATCGAGACCTTGGGCCAGATGTCGTGCAATCCCGCCATCGGCGGGATCGGCAAGGGCCACCTGGTGCGCGAGATCGACGCGCTGGGCGGCCTGATGGCGCGCG
>CAZTPK010000200.1:0-4681 GCA_964614765.1 uncultured Gammaproteobacteria bacterium | reverse complement strand
GCATTGTTTTGCAACGGATTTGCTCCGATGTGGCATCCGTGGCACAGCGCTTGCAGCCGACGGCATTAAAGGCTGGCGGCCATGAGCCGAAAGCCTGTGTAGGACGTTGGCAAACTGGCATCGGAGGTGAGCACGATGATGCACGGAGCGCTGATCAGGACCGCAATACCGGGCCGCGCGATACGCGCCGCGCTGGCGGTGCCGCTGCTGATGTTTGCCACGCTCTGTCTGCTAGACTCCAAGCTCGCTCATGCCGAGGAACTCGACATCCTCAACCCCCCGGGACGGCTGGTCGACATAGGTGGCTATCGCCTGCACATCGACTGCCGCGGCGAAGGCTCGCCGACGGTGGTCATGGAGGTCGGCCTCGGTGGAGTATCCCTCGAATGGCTCCCTGCCCAGCGGTTCCTCAGTCATTACGGCAGGGTGTGCGTCTATGACCGGGCCGGAAACGGATGGAGCGACCCCGGGCCGCAGCCGCGAACGACCTCTGTTATCGTCGAGGAGCTCCATACCCTCCTTCGCAACGCGCGCGTCCCGGGTCCATACGTGCTGGTCGGACACTCCTTCGGCGGCTACACGGTCCAGCTCTTCGCCGAACGCTACCCGGATCTGGTGGCCGGCCTGGTGCTGGTGGATTCCTCGCATCCGGACCAGGTCGCGCGCTTTCTTGCCCCGCCCCTGAACATGAACACCGCGCCGAGTAGGAACACGGCCGGCGTGATGCTGATGTCGGGCCCTTCTGCCCCGCCGGCGAATATGCCGGAAGAGGCCCGGATGCCCAGCATGATGCTGACGGCGTCGCGCAAGGCGCGCCTGACCATTGCCCAGGAGTATCTGTACTTCCGGGACAGCGGCGAATCCATCCTGCGCCAGGGAGGAATTCCCGCGGTGCCGCTCGTCGTGATCACCCGCGGGCGCGCCGAGCGCGGAGCGGAGGATCCGCGCTCGCCGATGATCGAGGCCCTCTGGATGCAGTTGCAGGATGAGCTGGCGGAGTTGAGCCCGCGCTCGGCGCATCTGGTCGCCAACCGCAGCGGCCACCATATCCACCTCGATCAGCCGCAGCTCGTGGTGGACGCGGTGACGATGGTGCTCGACTTTGCCCGTGCCCGGAACGCGGGCTCGCCCGCGGCCGGCACCGCTTCGACGTGGCTCGCCTTCAACGGCGCGACGTGGCGAACGGATCACCTGCACAGGACGCCCGCACGCGAGCTGGCGCCGGGCCCGGGAAGTGGACAGCTGGCGGCGCTGACGCCGGCTGCCGGTCATCTCGCCTGGACTCGCGAGCCCAGCGAGCAGCGCATCCCCTACCTGCAGGACGTCGCCTTTCTGCAGTAGGCAATCACTTCATCGTCGGCATCGAGAATTCGGGGCGCTGCGCGGGCCCGGCGGGCCAGCGGCCCGTTACCGTCTTCAGCCGGGTGTAGAAACGGACGCCGTCGGCGCCGTGCATGTGTAGGGGGCCGAACAGCGACCGCTTCCATCCGCCGAAGCTGTGGAACGCCATCGGCACCGGGATCGGGACGTTGATGCCGACCATGCCGGCCTCTATGCGCTGCGTGAAACGCCGGCTGCTGTCGCCGTCGCGGGTGAAGATCGCCGTGCCGTTGCCGTACTCGTGCCGGTTGATGAGCGCGATGGCGCTGTCCAGATCGGGAGCGCGGACGACGCACAGCACCGGGCCGAAGATCTCCTCGCGATAGATGCGCATCTCGGGCGTGACGTCGTCGAATAGGCAGCCGCCGAGATAGAAACCCTCCTCGAATCCCGGCACCCTCAATCGGCGTCCGTCCACGACCAGAGTAGCGCCCTCGGCAACGCCCGCGTCGACGTAGCCGAGCACCTTGTCGCGGTGGTCGCCCGTCACCAGCGGGCCCATCTCCACGGCGGCGTCGGTGCCTGGCCCCACCCGCAGCGACTGCACGCGCTCCGCGAGTCGCGCCACCAGACTGTCGGCGATGTCGCCGACGGCCACAGCGACCGATATCGCCATGCACCGCTCCCCCGCGGAGCCGTAGGCCGCGCCCATGAGGGCGCTGACGGCCATGTCGAGATCGGCATCCGGCATCACCACCATGTGGTTCTTGGCGCCGCCCAGGGCCTGCACCCGCTTGCCGTGGCGCGAACCCTCGCGGTAGATGTACTCGGCCACCGGGGTGGAGCCGACGAAGCTCACGGCGCCGACGCGCGGGTCGGCGAGCAGGGCGTCGACGGCCTCCTTGTCGCCGTTGACGACGTTGAAGACGCCGTCGGGCAGCCCGGCCTCCTGCAGCAACTCCGCCAGCCGCAGCGGCGGTGAGGGGTCGCGCTCGGAAGGCTTCAGCACGAAGGTGTTGCCGCAGGCGATGGCGACCGGAAACATCCACATGGGCACCATCGCGGGGAAATTGAACGGCGTCACGCCCACGCACACACCGACCGGCTGGCGCAACGACCAACTGTCGACGTCCGAGCCGACGTTTTCCGAGAACTCCCCCTTGAGCAGGTGCGGTATGCCGCAGGCGAATTCCACGACCTCCAGACCGCGCGTCAGCTCGCCGCGCGCATCGCTCAGCACCTTGCCGTGCTCCGCGGTGATCAGCGCCGAGAGCTCGGCGGCGTTGCGCTCCACGAGCTCCTTGAAGCGGAACATTACGCGGGCGCGCGCCAGCGGCGTGGTCGCCTGCCAGCCCGGCAGCGCGGCCTCGGCCGCGGAGACGGCCGCCCGGACCTCCTCCGTGCTGGCGAGGGCGACGTTCGCCGCCACACGGCCGGTCGCCGGGTTGTAGACCGGGGCCTTGCGCCCACCGCTGCCTGGAACGGCACGGCCAGCGATGAAGTGGCCCAGGACCCGGGGTGCGGGCTCGGCGGCCAGGGGGCCGCGGATTGTCGAAGGTTCGGGATTCATGAATCGATCTCGCTGTGCTCTGGTCGTCTGCGGAGCGCGCTGCGGCAGCGCGCCGGCGTTAGCTCTTCAGGGCCTCCGCCGCGGGCACGTAGCGCCGTCGCAGGGCCGTGGCCACGGCCTCGTGGGTGATCATACCCGCATGCACGTTCAGGCCGTTACAAAGGTGGGGATCCTCGGCGCAGGCCCTGCGGTAGCCCTTGTCCGCGAGCGCCAGCGCAAACGGCAGCGTGGCGTTGTTGAGGGCGAAGGTAGAGGTGCGCGCCACCGCCCCCGGCATGTTGGCGACGCAGTAATGCACGATGCCGTCGACCACGTAGGTGGGGTCGGCGTGCGTGGTTGGCCTGCTGGTCTCGAAGCAGCCGCCTTGGTCGATGGAGATGTCGACCAGCACTGACCCGGGCCGCATCTTTTTCAGCATGGCCCGGGTGACCAGACGGGGTGCGGCCGCACCGGGCACCAGCACCGCCCCGATGACCAGATCGGCGTCGATCACCAGCCTCTCGATGGTATCCACCGTCGCGTAGGAGGTGTAAAGCTTCGAGCCGAACTGCTCGTCGAGCTGCTTTAGGCGATCGAGGGACTTGTCCACCACCGTCACGTAGGCCTCCAGGCCCATGGCCATGCGTGCGGCGTTGGTGCCGGCCACGCCACCCCCCAGGACGACCACCTTGCCCGGGTGAACGCCGGGCACGCCGCCCAGCAGTATGCCGGAGCCTCCGCGCTCCTTCTCCAGGCAGTGGGCGCCCACTTGCACGGCCATGCGGCCTGCGACCTCGCTCATGGGCGAGAGCAATGGCAGGGTGCCGCGGGGGCTGGTCACGGTCTCGTAGGCGATGGCGGTACACCCCGACTTGATCAGGGCGTTGGCTTGGTCTGGGTCCGGCGCCAGATGCAGGTAGGTGAAAAGTAACTGTCCCTTGCGGAGCATCTTGCATTCGGAGGGCTGCGGCTCCTTGACCTTGACGATCATCTCGGACTTCGCGTAGACCTCGGCCGCGCTGGCGGCGACGCGTGCGCCCGCGGCCTTGTACGCCTTGTCGTCGAAACCGATGCCCAAGCCGGCGCCGCTTTGCACCATCACCCGGTGCCCGTGATGGACGAGCTCCCGCACGCTCGAGGGCACGAACCCGACGCGGTACTCGTGGGTCTTGATCTCCTTTGGAACACCTATGAGCATCGCTACCTCCCCGCGCGGCGGCGCGCCGGCATCTGGATTCGTGTTAGGCGGTGTCAGCCGACGGCGCGTACGGCCTCGGCTAGCGTGGTGAAAATCTGGTCGATGTGAGGCTTCTCGACGATGAGCGGCGGTGACAGGGCGATGGTCTCGCCGGTTTGCCGCACCAGCACGCCGCGCTCGAAGCAGCGGGTGAATACCTCGTAGGCCCGGCTGCCGGGCCGTTCGGGCCGAGGTGCCAGCTCCACGGCCGCCACCAGTCCGATGTTGCGGATGTCGATGACGTTGGGTTCGCCACGCAGGGCGTGGGCGGCATCTTCCCAGTAGGGTGCGAGCTCGGCCCCGCGGGTGAACAGGCCCTCCTGTTCGTAGATGTCCAGCGCCGCCAGCGCCGCTGCGCAGGCCACGGGGTGCCCGGAGTACGTATACCCATGGAACAACTCTATGGCGTCGGGGGCAAGGCCCGCATGCATGAATGCGTCGTGTATGTGCTTGCGCACGAACACCGCGCCCATGGGCACCGCGCCGTTGGTGATGCCCTTGGCGGTGGTGATGATGTCGGGCGAGATGCCGAAATAGTCGGCGCCGAGGGGCGCGCCGAGGCGTCCGAAGGCGGT
>CAZTPK010000199.1:0-4689 GCA_964614765.1 uncultured Gammaproteobacteria bacterium | reverse complement strand
ATTTCCACCAATACACCGCCAGCAGGCCCAGACCGAGCGAGATCGGAAGCCCGCCCCAGAACGAGGGGCGGCAGGCCAGGGCACCCGGTCCACGGGCCTGCTGGCGGATCAAATACAAGCTCACCAACGGGATCAACAGCGCATGCGAGAACAGCGAACTCCGCAGGCTGAACCGGGCCCACTCGACGAGCGGCCCCAGGAACGCCAGCGTCACCACTCCCGCGCCAATCACGAACGACCACCAGGCCCCTGGCGTCGAAGGGGCCATCCCTGCGGGATCAGGCGTAACCGTCCGGCAGACCCGTCGTGCGGGCGGCGGGTGAGTGCGGCAGTATTGCCGCGTGAAAACGAATTCCATCGTGCTCCGGGCACCGGAGCGCCGGCGTACTCCCGAGGAGATCCGATCGATTCTGCGTGGGTATCGGCAGAGCGGGCTCTCGCTGCTGGCCTTCGCTCGAAAGCATGAACTCTGTTACGCCACGCTACGGCGCTGGCGGGCGGACTACGAGGCAGCGCCTGCGAACCCGGGTCGAGTGGGGGCTGGCGACTCGAGCCCGAAGTTCGTGCCGGTGGAGCTGGAAGGCGGCATCAAGCAGGGTGACTTCATCCTGGATTGGTCGCGGGGTCGTTCGTTGCGAATTCCCGCCGGATTCGATCCGGGCCAACTGCGGCGGTTGCTCGAGGTGCTGGAGGTGCTGCCATGATGGGGTTGCTGCCCCCCACGGGCATCTTCGTGGCCACCGCGCCGGTCGACTTGCGCAAGGCCTTCGACGGGCTGGCCGCGCTGGTTCGCCAGAGCCTGGGCCAGGATCCGCTGAGCGGCAGTCTGTACATCTTCGGCAACCGCCGACGGGACCGGGTCAAGATTCTGTTCTGGGAACCCGGGGGCTACTGGTTGTGCGCCCGACGGCTGGAGCAGGGAACCTTTCGCTGGCCGCAGCGTTCGGCGGCGTGTGCCCGCTATAGCCGGGAGGAGTTGGCCTTGCTGTTGGGCGGCATTGACCTGGCCCAGACCCGGACCCGGAAGTGGTATCGGCGGGAGCTCAAAGAAAATTGAAGTTCGTGCTGGTCTCTGCGCCCGACTTCTGGTGGGGTGGGGCCCAGAGATGAACGGTTTACCGGTGATTGCTGGTCGCGCGTGCGGCCCCGAGGAGCTCGGGCCGCTGCGGGCGTGGATCCAAGCGAACCCCGGCTGGAGTCGCTACCGGCTTTCGCGTGAGTTGTGCGCGCGCTGGCAGTGGGTGCGGCCCAACGGGCAGATGGCCGACATGGCGGCGCGCAGCCTCCTGCTCAAGCTCCAGGAGCGGGGACTCATCGAGCTGCCGCCGCGCCAGTGTGCCAGTCCCAACCGGATGCGCCACCGGCGACTGGAGTGCGTGTCTCTGGACCGCCGTCCGGTGGCGGGGGATCGGCGCAGCCTGGGCGCCCTGCAACTTCACGAAGTCAGCGCGGATCCGACCCGCCGGGCGATCTTCGAGACCCTCCTGGCCCAGGAGCACTACCTCGGGTATCGCAGCACAGTGGGGGAGAACCTCAAGTACCTGCTCTGCACGGCCGAGGAACGGCCGGTGGCGGCGTGGTTGTTTGGGGCGGCGGCGTGGCGCTGCCAGGCGCGGGATCGCTGGATCGGCTGGAGCGAGGAGCAACGGGCGGTGGGACTGGGGTCGCTGACCAACAACACGCGCTTTCTCATTCCCTCGTGGGTGCGGGTGGCGGGTCTGGCCAGTTGGGGTTGGGCCCGGGTGAGCCGGCGCCTGGTCGCGGACTGGCAGGCCAAGTACGGGCACCGGATCGAGTTGGTCGAGACCTTCGTGGACCGGAGCCGGTTCCGGGGCGCCTGCTATGCGGCCAGCAACTGGGTGGAGGTGGGCCTGACGCAGGGCCGCAGTCGTGGGGATCGGAACCGTCAGTTGCAGGTTCCGGCCAAGGCGGTCTATGTCTATCCGCTGAGCCCTCACTTTCGGGAACGTCTGTGCGCCTGAAGCCCGCGCCGTCCCCGGAAGTTCTGGCGGCCGATAATCAACGGCTGCGCCAGGCCCTGGCCGAAGCCACCGCCCGAGCCGAGGGTCTGGCCACGCAGGCCGAGGCTCTCACCGCGCAGATCCGCGAACTT
This sequence comes from uncultured Gammaproteobacteria bacterium, assembly GCA_964614765.1. Taxonomy (GTDB): domain Bacteria; phylum Pseudomonadota; class Gammaproteobacteria; order JAJPIJ01; family JAJPIJ01; genus JAJVHZ01. The sequence goes on along the minus strand of CAZTPK010000199.1, from coordinate 2,576 downwards.
GAAGCGATCCGCCGGGACCTGGAACATCAGGTGGCGCTTTTCAAGCGCTGCCTCTTCGGGTCCCGCTCCGAGAAAGTGAGTACCGAGGAACTCGAAGCGCGCATTCGCCAGCATGCCCAGGAGGCGCGCGAAGCCATCGCCCAGGAAAAGGGTCCCGGGGACCCGCCGCCGGAGGCCGAGGAGGAACGGCCCGAGGAACCTGAACAAGGCGGCCCACCACCGGGGGCCACCCCCGCGGGCAAGCCTCCCAAACGCCAAGCCCGTCCGCACGGTCGTGCTCCCTTGCCGGCTCACTTGCCGCGACGGCGCATCGAACATCCGATCGATCCGGCCCAAACCACCTGCCCGCACTGTGCGGACCATCCCTCCCTGGTGCAGATCGGGGAGGACATTCGCGAGAAGCTCCACAAGCTTCCCGTCCAGTACGAGGTTCACCAGCACGTCTATCCCAAGTGCGCCTGTCCGCGCTGCCACTTCGGGGTGGTCATGCCCGCAGGCCCGGACCACGGACTCAAGGCGGACATCACCGTGGTGGCCGACGTGGTGGTGCAGAAGTACGCCGAGCACAAGCCCCTTTACCGCCAGCAACAGGCCTTCGCCCGCGTGGCGATCCCGCTGCGTCGGCAGACCCTCTGTGACTGGATCGGCTGGTGTTCCGATCAGGTGGCCCCGGTGGTTCGGGCGATGGCGGACTTCATCCGCCGCGAGCCCCTGATCCAGTCCGACGAGACGCCGGTGCGCATGCAGTTACCCGACGGCCAGATGCACACCGCCAGGCTCTGGGCCTACGGGTTGCCCTGGGCGGAAGTGGTCTTCGATTTTCGCACCGACAAATCCCAGACCGGTCCCCTCGAGTTCCTGCGGGGAGCGCGGGCCACGCACCTCCAGGCCGATGGCGGCAGCTCCTACGGGCCGGTGCTCACCAAGCTCTCGCTGCGGCACATCGGCTGCCTGGCGCACATTCGTCGCAAGGTGTTCGAAGCCCGGGACGACGCCCCCGTCGCCACGGACCTGCTGCTGGCGGCGATCCAGAAGCTCTACCGCATCGAACGCCGGGCGAAGGAGGAAAAGCTTGAGCTGCCCCAGCGCCTGGAACTGCGGCAGCGGGAGGCGCGCCCCATCTTCGAGGACCTGGAGGGACTCTTCGATGCTTACGGCAAGAACTTGCTGCCCAAGAGTCCGCTGGGCAAAGCCGTCAGCTATGCGAAAAACCAGTGGCCGGCGATGGCCCGCTATCTGGAAGTTCCGCAGGCGGAAATCGACAACAACTCGATCGAGCACGCTTTGCGGGGCGTCGTCATGGGACGCAAGAACTGGTTGCACGTCGGCCAGGAAGCCGGCGGGGAACGGGCCGCGAATCTCTTCTCCCTGACGATCAGTTGCCAGCGGCTGGGCATCGAACCCTACGCGTATCTCTGCGACATCGTGCCGCGTCTGTCCCACCATCCGCAGCGCGACATCTGGCAACTGACTCCCCGCGGCTGGAGGGAGAGCCGCGCTTCGCCCCCCTTCGCAACGGCGCCCAGCGGATGACGGGCAAGTCCGGGACGCCCCCGGTCCCAAACCCTCTTCGCCAGGAACCCCCGATCCGCCTTGGGCGCCGACGCCGACGGTCTCGTCACGTTCCAAGACGAACAGACTGCGCTCACCGTCACTCGCGCCCACGTGTCCGCCGGACGGTTACGCTTGAGTGTTCGCTGCTGCGGGCCGAGGTGGATCGGTTCGAACTCAACCCCATCAAGCTCGTCGGGCACCTCGCGCTTGTGATGACGGACGGCCAGAGGCCGGTGAGCACCCCCTTTGGTGCTGGCAGCCGCAACGGCGGCGAGTTGTCTCTGAAGGTTGGCTCGGTGAGCCTGACTTACCCGGGTGAGAAACCCGTCGAACTGGTGGTGAACGGCCAGGGCACCTCGCCGCACATCGCGTTCATGGGGTCGGTGGGCAAAGGCAAGACGACCACGGCGGTCCACGTCGCCGGGCAAATCGTCTCACAAGCTCGGATACCATTTCTCTTCATTGACCCCAAAGGCGACGAGATTTTCCGGCAGGCCGTGGGGCCACTCGGCGGGACCCTGATCGAGGTGGGACAGGAGCCGATTCCGTTGGATTTCCTGCCCAGGGCCAGCGGCGGGCACGTCAGTGTCCAAAACGCGGCGATGCGGTTGCGGGACACGATCGTGCGTTGCTGCAAGGCACCGGGCGACCTGCAGCAAGACCTGTTGCGGACGGCCATTGAGAACGTCATTCAGGACAACGCCGGGCGTGGTCTGGACACGATCAAGGACGAATACGAACACCAGTTGCGGCAGGCGGGCAAGGCGAGCGACAGCATCGTGAGCCGCCTGAACGAGTTGACCGGCTTGAGTTGTTTCAGCCCGGACCGGCAGCCGGCGGAGTTTTTCCGGCGCTCGTGGGTGATCAGCCTGAAAGCACTGCAATCGGATGAACTGAAGCGTTTGGTGGTGCTCCTGGTCCTCGACGCCACCGCGGGCTACGTGCTGTCGCAGGAAGATTCTCCGGTGGTGGGCGGCTTCCGCGCCTTGCGGCACATCTTGGTGGTGGACGAAGCCCGGAAG
>CAZTPK010000198.1:0-4723 GCA_964614765.1 uncultured Gammaproteobacteria bacterium | reverse complement strand
CCTCATAGCCCTCGGCGCGGACGTCCGGCGCGACGCTCAGCCAGCCGATCAGAGCGGCGAGCCAAACCAGGCGCCACCTCTCACTGCTTGACCAGCAAGGCATAGAAGAAGCCATCCATATTGTCCTCGCCCGGCAGGATCTGGCGTCCGACGGGGGCGGCGTGGCCCCAGTCCGCGGTGATCACGGCCTCGGTGGCATCCGGGGTCGCGGTCAGAAACTCCCTTACCGTCAGTTGATTCTCCTCGGGAAATACCGAGCACGTTGAGTAAAGCAGCTTACCGCCACGGGCCAGCAGGGGCCAGAGCGCCTCCAGCATGCGCCGCTGGGTGCTCGCCAGGGCGTGGATATCCGACGGCCGTCGCAACGCCTTGACATCGGGGTGGCGGCGGATGACACCGGTGGCGCTGCAGGGCGCATCGAGCAGAATGCGCTGGAAGGCGCGCCCGTCCCACCATGACTGCGGCTCCAGCGCGCTGCCGTTTTGCACCCGTGCGGACAGGCTCAGCCGTGCAAGGGTCGATCTCAGGCGTGCCAGGCGGCTGTCGTCGGCGTCGACCGCGACCAGTTCGCCGATCTGCGGATATGCCTCCAGCAGATGCGCGGTCTTGCCGCCGGGCGCGGCGCAGGCGTCCAGCACGCGCTGGCCGGGTAGCGGATCCAGCAGCGGCGCGGCGAGTTGCGCCGCTTCGTCCTGCACGGAGACCAGGCCTTCGTCGAAGCCGGGCAGGCTGGAAACGGCGAGCGGCGCTGCGAGACTGACGCCGCAGCGGCTGCGGGCCGTCGCGGCGGCGGAGACCCCCGCTGCGGCCAGTCGTTGCAGGTACCGCTCGCGCGAGATCGCGCGCAGGTTGACGCGCAGCGTCATCGGAGCGCGAGCGTTGTTCGCGTCCAGCAGCGTTCTCCAGTCTGCGGGATAGTCCTTCCGCGCCGCCTCTATCATCCACGGTGGATGCGCGAATCGCGCCACCAACGACGTCTTTGCCTCGGCCCGCAGCGAGGACTGGTTTCGCTGGAAATTCCTGAGCGTTGCGTTCAGCAGTGCGCATGCCCAGCTCTGCCGGAGAACCCGGCAGGCCTCCACGGTCGTGGACACTGCGACATGCGGCGGGGTGCCCAGGACGTCGAGCTGGTACAGGCCGACGAGCAGCAGCGCGTGTACATCGCGGGCGCTCGCGGGCAACGGCTGGCGCAGCAGTCGGCCGGCAAACCAGCCGAGCCGAGGCTCGTAGCGCAGCGTGCCGTAGCTGAGCTCCTTGCAAAGGGGCGCATCGTCGGTGGCGATGGCGCCGATCTCCGGCGCCAGCGCCGCATCGAGCGACTGACCGTGATCGATGACCGCCCGCACCGCGCGCGCGGCGGCAGCGCGCGCGGCAGCGCCCATGAGCGGCGTGCCCTTCGCACGATCGGACGCGGTGCGCTTCAAACGCGTTCCCTGAGCCTTGGCCTAGCGTTGAGGAAATCCGCAGCAGATACCGCGCGCCTTCCCGGTGGCTGTATCGAAAGCAGACGCAGCACCCCATCCCCGGTCGCAATGTCGATTCCGGCCGACCCCGCCCGCACGATCTCGCCCGGCGGTCGGGCGCAGGGCTCCGATGTGCTCTCGGCGCGCCATATCTTGACTGGCTCGCCCGCAATGGTGGCGCTGGCGCCGAGTCGCGGGTTCAGCGCGCGTATGCGGCGCGCAAGCTCCGTGGCGCTCATCGACCAGTCGAGCTCCGCCTCGCGCCGGTCGATCTTGGCCGCGTAGGTCGCGAGCGCCTCGTTTTGCGGAGTCGCAGTGACTGTTCCATTCGCCACGGATGGCAATGTCGAGACCAGCAATGCCGCCCCCAGGCTGGCCAGTCTGTCGTGCAGGGTGCCCGCGGTATCGTCCTCGGCGATCGGACAACGGGCAACCGCAAGGACCGGGCCGATGTCGAGTCTGGGTTCCACCCGCATCAGCGAGACGCCGGTCTCCTTGTCGCCGGCCATGATGGCCCGCTCGATCGGGGCCGCGCCGCGCCACCGCGGCAGCAGGGACGCATGGACATTGATGCAGCCGAGGCGGGGAATGTCCAGCAGCGCGCGGGGCAATATCAATCCATAGGCCACGACGATCAGAAGGTCCGCCTGCAGGCCGCGGAAGGCCTCCAGCTCACGAGACTCCTTGAAGCTGGTCGGCTGATGCACCGGCAACCCCCTTTCGACGGCCAGCCGCTTCACCGCGCACGGGGTCAACGCCCGGCCGCGTCCGGCGGGCCGGTCCGGCTGACAGTAGACGGCGAGGATGTCGTGACTGCCGTCGTCCAGCAATGCGCGCAACGACACGGCCGCGAACTCCGGCGTGCCGGCGAATACGATGCGTAAGCGTGGATGGGTCAAGGCGCACGCCGCAAGTGGTGCTGGCCGCGGGATTGCGGCGCCGCGATTACAGCACTTCCGCCTGCGCCTTTTCCAGCTTTCTGCGGATACGATTGCGCTTCAGGGTCGAGGGCGAGGCGACGAACAGCCGGCCGTCGAGGTGGTCGATCTCGTGCTGTATGCACACGGCCAGCAGGCCGTCGGCATCGATAATCGTCTCCTTGCCATCCAGGGACAGGTAGCGGATGCGTACCCTTTCCGCGCGCCGCACCGTTTCGAACACCCCCGGCACCGAAAGGCATCCTTCCTCCATCTCCTCTTCGCCGTCCTTGTCCACGATCTCCGGATTGACGAGGCACATCGGCTCATCCTTATCGCGCGAGACGTCTACGACGATGACACGTTGCTGGACGTTGACCTGGGTGGCGGCCAATCCGATCCCCGGGGCGTGGTACATCGTTTCGAACATGTCGGCCGCCAGCTTCCGGATCTCCTCGGTGATCGCGGCGACGGGCCTGGCGGGTGTGCGCAGGCGCGGATCGGGATATTGAAGTATGGGTAGCAGTGCCATAAAACCGACTCAATTGTACTAAGTCTAGGATAGTGCTAAGGCCTTGAGTCAGCAAGGCCTTCCAGCGGTTTTGCCCCGGCGGTATGGTTTTTGATACCACATACCCGGAAAAATTCGATTGCAGGGACTTCAACTTTAGCATAGTGTTTTGCTAAACTGCATGAAGGAATCGACGTAAGGGTACTGACATGATTAAGAAAATACTATTTTTAATTGGGGCGGCATTGATCTCGGCTGCAGCAGCGGCGATGCCGCTGGAACTGCGGCCCGACCACCCGCAGACCTACGTCGTCAAGCGTGGAGACACGCTCTGGGATATATCGGGGCGATTCCTGACCAGTCCCTGGCGTTGGCCGGAGCTGTGGCGGACCAATCCCCAGGTGCGCAACCCGCATCTCATCTACCCGGGCGACGTACTGACCCTGGTCTACCGAAACGGGCAGCCCACGCTGGAGATCAGCAGCGGTCTGGCCCATCTCGGCGGCCGCGACTACAAACTCTCGCCGACGGTCCGCGCGGAGCCGAACGTGAAGGCGATCGCCCCGATACCGGTGGACGCCATCGCGCCGTTCCTCAGCCAGCCGATCGTCATCGACGCGGACACCTATGAGCGGCTGCCCTACGTCGTGTCCAGCGCCGATCAGCACCTGGTCAACGGCGGCGGCGCGCGAATCTACGTCCGCGGGGAGCTCGATCCGAACGTCAAGCGCTATTCGATCTTCCGCAAGGGCGACGCACTGCGGCGCAGCAAGTGGTCGAAGAAGAACGACTGGGACAAGTTCTGGGAGAGGAAACAGAACAAGGACAGCGACATCCTCGGATACGTCGCGCTGGACGTGGGCGAGGCGGTTCGCGCCGACAAGTACTCCAATGATCCCGCGAAATTCGACCTGGTGAGCTCGACCAGGGAGGTGCTCAACGGCGATCGCCTCATCCCTCAGTACACCGGCGACGATTTCCCGCTGTTCGTTCCGCACGCGCCGAAGAATCAGATCTTCGGCAACATCATCTCCGTGGTCGACGGCGTGCAGGAGATTGGCCGCCACCAGGTCGTGGTCATGAACATCGGCGAGAAGGACGGCATCGAGCCCGGCCACGTGCTGGCCATCAACCAGAGCGGGCTGATCGTCGACGATATGACGGCCACCGAGCAGCGCGAGAAAGAGGACGACGCGCCGCTGAAGTTTGAGCGTTCGGACACGCTGCCGCTCGACAATCTCCTCGAGCACGTGTTCAACGACATTCGCGACAACAAGCGTGCGATCGACAAGAAATTCGGCGTGAGATTCCACACCGTGCCAGAGAAGGTCGTGCTGCCCTCCGAACGCGCCGGCGAACTGATGGTCTTCCGGGTTTTCGACAACGTCAGCTATGGGCTGGTCATGGAAACGTACCGGCCCGTCCACATGTGGGACCGCGTCAGCAATCCGGACTACGAATACTGAGGGGACGTTAAAGGGGGCGACGCGGCGCGCACGAGCGCGCGTCGATTCGGGGCAGCAGGCCTTGGCGGGCCGCTGCCCCGTGTTATTATCGGCCGCATGCACAAGGACGATGCATCTGCCGACAGGGAGTCGTGGCTGCTGCTCTGGCGCGTGCCCGGCATCGGGCCTGCCGCCTTCCTCAGTCTCCTCAAGACCTTCGGGTCGCCCCGGGCGGCGCTGCAGGCCTCGGTCGCGCAACTTCGCGAGGCGGGACTCGGTCACGATCTCGCCAGAGCCGTTCGGTCCGCCGACACCTCTTCCATCGCCGCTGATCTGCGCTGGCTCGCAGGACCGTCCCGGCGGATCATCACCTGCGTGGATAGCGAT
>CAZTPK010000197.1:0-4729 GCA_964614765.1 uncultured Gammaproteobacteria bacterium | reverse complement strand
TGCGCGGGGCACGGCACGGAAGGCTGCAAAGCTCGCCTTGGTCGGGTCGATGTGGTAATTCAGCGCCACGGTGCTGTGTGTGTCCTGCAGGTCCTTCGAGGAGGCCGCTGTCTCAGTCTGTTCCTTCTGAATGCGGACGTCCATCTTCACGACGGACTCCACGAACGGGATGCGCAGGTGGAGGCCCTCGCCCAGCACGCGATCGGACACCGCTCCCAGCCGCACCACCACGCCGCGCTGACCCGGTCCCACGATGACGTAGGAGTTCAGCAGTACGAAGGCCACTATGATGATCGGAAGCAGTTTCAAGGCGCGCATCGCGGAAATTCCCCCCTCGGATCCTCCCGTTGGCGGCTGGCGGAATATGTCTCGGACTGCCCGCGGATTCATCGAGACAAATTAGCATAGCAACCCTCCTGCTCAAAGGGGCGGGGCCTCGGCCGGCAAGACGGTCATTGACGCTGCGGACGGCGAAAAACTAATATCGGTGAACGATCGGTTCCGGCAGGGTCCACGATGAAGATAAGCACCATCCTGAAGACCAAGGGCGAGAAGGTCCACACCGTTCCCGCGCACACGCCGCTGAAGGGCGTAGTGCGCGACATGCTGGTGCTGCGCGTGGGGTCGCTGGTCATCCTCGATGCCAACGGCGAGATTGCCGGCATCATTACGGAGCGCGATCTGCTGCGGAACCTGGCGAAGTTGGGCGCGCAGTGGGAAAACGTCGCCGTCGGCGAGGTGATGAGCCGCGATGTGATCCTGGGCAGGCCCAACGACACGCTGGATCAGGTCATGGCGCTGATGACCGAACGCCGCATCCGTCATCTGCCGGTGGTCGACGGTGGACGCCTGGTGGGCATGCTGTCCATGGGAGACATCATCAAGGCGTCGTTGACCGAGTCGACGTTCCAGAACCGACTGCTGAAGTCCTACATCAAGAACTGGCCCGAGGGCGACTGAACGTCGCGGCGGCCGTTGGCCCGGTCCGCACCGACCGGGCGCGGTTTCCCGTGAGATCTGCCGGTCAGAGGGCGGCCTCGGTCACCGGGTCGCCATCCTGGTCCACCATCACCAGATCGTTGTCGCGAGCGAAGCCGATGAGGAAATCGAAGATCATCGGATCCTCGTCCTGCAGGCGCATGTCCACGACCACGCACTTCAGATCGCCCTTGACCTTGATCTTCACGAGCGGATTGAACGTCACCTGGCGGTTCGGACCGTAGGTCGCGACGGCGTAGTAGAGTCGCGCTGACCAGTCGCTTGGCCGGAATTTTTTGCCGTCGGCCGTGATGCCGCGAATGATGATTTCCTTGATGGCCATCGTCGAACGGATCTACCCCGGGTGGAACAGGTTGGAGGCCACCGCGCGCGACTGCGGTGCGCTCGCACCGCCTGCACCGGGCCGGCCGCAAGTATAGCGTCTGTGTTTGTGCCTTGCAGCAAGTCATGCCGGTGCGCCTCCGGCGCCGATCACCGCCCGAGGCCTCAGGCGGATTGCGCGTCGTTTTGCCTGTACGCAATCGCCTCGGAGAGGTGGGCGGCGGATATGCGTTCCTCGGCGGCGAGATCGGCGATGGTGCGGGCCACCTTCAGTACGCGGTGGACCGAACGGGCCGACAAACCCAGGCGGTCCACGGCGGTATTGAGCAGGTCCCGCTCGACCTGCCCGAGCGCGCAGAGGCGTTCCACTTCCTTGTTGGTCATGCAGGCATTGGCCTTGCCGAGTCTTTCTGTTTGTCGCATCCGCGCGGCTTGCACGCGCGCACGCACGGTGGCGCTGTCGTCGCCGGATGGCGATCGGGCGAACAGCTGGGCGTGATCGATGCCCGGCACCTCGATCTGGATGTCGATGCGGTCGAGCAGGGGCCCGGAGATGCGCGAGCGGTAGCGCGCGACCTCGGCGGGCGTGCAACGGCATCGCCCGCGCGCGTTGCCCAGATAGCCGCAGGGGCAGGGATTCATCGCCGCGATGAGTTGCACACGGGCGGGAAAAGAGGCCTGACGCGCGGCGCGTGATATCGTGATGCGGCCGCTCTCCAGCGGTTCCCGCAGTACCTCCAGTACGTGCCGCTCGAACTCCGGCAGCTCGTCCAGGAACAGCACGCCGTGGTGCGCCAGGGAGATCTCGCCGGGCCGCGGGTCGCCGCCGCCTCCGACCAGCGCCACCGCCGAGGCGGTGTGATGTGGTTGACGAAAGGGCCGCTGCCGCCACCTTCGCCGGTCGAAGCCGCAGTGGCTTACGGAGGCCACCGCTGCCGACTCGATGGCCTCGGCGTCGGACATCGGCGGCAGCAGGCCTGGCAGGCGCATGGCCAGCATCGTCTTTCCCGTTCCGGGCGGCCCGATCATGAGCATGTTGTGGGCGCCGGCTGCGGCGACCTCGAGGGCGCGCTTGGCATGCGCCTGCCCGCGGATGTCGCAGAGATCCAGCCCGTCACCGCGAGCGGCGGCCTCATCGGGCGTTGCACGATATGGCGTCAGCGGCTGCTCGCCGTTCAGATGCGCGCAGACCTCGAGCAGGTGATTGGCTGGAAGGACCACCAGCCCGCGCACCACGGCGGCCTCCGCGGCGTTGGGCATGGGGACGATCAGTGCGCGTCGGGCCCTCGCGGCGGCGATGCTGATGGGAAGCACACCCGCCACCGGGCGCAGTTCGCCGGTGAGGGCGAGCTCGCCGATGAACTCGCACTCCGCCAGCCGTTCGCCGCGGATCTGGCCCGAGGCCGCCAGTATTCCCAGTGCGATCGGCAGATCGAAACGGCCGCTGTGCTTGGGCAGGTCGGCGGGGGCGAGATTTATGGTGAGGCGCTGATACGGAAACTCGAAGCGGCTGTTTAGCAGCGCGCTGCGAACCCTGTCCTTGCTCTCCCTGACGGCGGTTTCGGGCAGGCCCACGATGGACAGGCCGGGCAGGCCGTTGGACAAATGCACTTCGACGCTGACCGGCGGCGCGTCGATCCCCTGCTGTGTCCTGCTCTGTACGGTTGCGATACTCATCCCTGAGCGCCGTCTCGCGGCTCTAGCCGCCCGGTGGAGCGGGCGGTCGACTGAGCGCCTGTTCGAGCGCGGCGACCTGCTTCTCCAGTTCCTCGAGCCGGGCGCGCGTTCGAGCGAGCACGGCCGTCTGGACGTCGAATTCCTCGCGCGTGACCAGATCCATGCTCGCCAGGGCGTTGGTGAGCATGGCCCGCAGGTTCTTGCGCAATTCGGTGGCCGCAGGGCCGCTCATCCGGGGCATCAGCCCCGCGATTCGCTCGATCAGGTTGTCCAGTCGGAGACTCTCGGTCACGGCTACTCGGCCTCGGTGATTCTGCCTGCAACTCTCCGGCATGCCCCGGTTGCCGTCAATACCGCGGATGGCGCGCACCAAACCGGTGCCGCATCAACCTGCCAGCACTGTCGTGGTGCGTCGAGTCTGAGCACGGCTTGCTGAAAATACAATAACACGTTGATGCAATTCAATTTCTTTCATTGGCATGACACATGCTGATTGCGATGTGTGCACCCCTGGATGCCTAACGAGGCGATACATAAAGAGGCGGGGTCACATGCAGGAGCAGGGCGGAGTTACGCGTCGATCAGCTCGCGGGCGGCGGCAGCGCGGCAGCAGGGAAGGCAACGACCGCTCGCGTTTATCGGCGTCAAAACAAGAGAGGAGCCAGGCAATGAAATTAGTCACAGCAATCATCAAGCCCTTCAAGCTCGATGACGTCCGCGAGGCGCTATCGGGCGTGGGGGTTCAGGGCATCACGGTTACCGAGGTCAAGGGGTTCGGCCGCCAGAAGGGACACACCGAGCTCTACCGCGGGGCCGAGTACGTCGTGGATTTCCTGCCTAAGGTGAAGCTCGAGGTGGCAATACAGGACAGTCAGCTCGACGGTGTCATCGAGGCCATCATCAACGCCACCAAGACCGGCAAGATTGGCGACGGGAAGATATTCGTCTTCGACGTCGAGCAGGTCATCCGCATACGCACGGGCGAGACGGGCGCCGCGGCGCTCTGATAACCGTCTTGAATCATCGAACCCTGGAGAATCTCATGAAATCCTTTATTCGTTACGTGTTACTCGTACTCGCCTTGGGCGTGGGCGGCACCGCCCTCGCGCAAGACGTCGCTGCCACGGGACCTGCCGCGGAGGCGGCAGCCGCGCCGGCCGAGGCGGCTCCCGCGCCGGCGATGGACAAGGGCGACACCGCGTGGATGATCACCGCCACCGTGCTCGTGATCATGATGACCGTGCCGGGTCTGGCCCTGTTCTACGGCGGTATGGTGCGCGCCAAGAACATGCTGTCGGTCCTGATGCAGGTCTTCGCGACCTTCTCGCTGCTGGTCGTGCTCTGGGTGGTGTACGGCTATAGTGTCGCCTTCACTGAGGGCAACGCATTCTTCGGCGGGCTCAGCAAGATGTTCCTGAAGGGCATCGACATAAGCTCCGGGGCCGCGACCTGGAGCAAGGGCGTCTACATTCCCGAGTACATCTTCGTGGCATTCCAGGCAACCTTCGCGGGCATCACGCCGTGTCTCATCATCGGTGCGTTCGCCGAGCGCATGAAGTTCTCCGCGGTGCTGCTGTTCATGGTGTTGTGGTTCACCTTCTCGTACCTGCCGATGGCTCATATGGTGTGGTACTGGGCCGGTCCGGACGCATACACCGACGCCGCCGCCGCCGAAGCCGCGACCGCGACGGCCGGCTGGCTGTTCCAGAAGGGCGCGCTGGACTTCGCCGGC
>CAZTPK010000196.1:0-4757 GCA_964614765.1 uncultured Gammaproteobacteria bacterium | reverse complement strand
AGCTCGACGCAGCCACCGAGCTCGATGTCGGCAACCCGGCGGAGCTCGGGCGGCAGTATGGTTCGCTCAGGCGGCGCCTGCCCAGGCTGTCGGTCGTGGGCGGCTGCTGCGGCACCGATCACCGCCACGTCGAATCCGTCTGCCTCGCGCTGGCGGGTTGAACGACCCGAGAAAGAGACGGCGGTCCGCGGACCGCCGTTCCTCGCTTTCCGTAGCGCCGGGGCTCAGACGTCCTGCTTGCAGCTCGACAGGAAGCTGTCGCGCTCGGCGCCGCTCAGGTTGCGATACGTGGCCTTGTGCTCGCAGATCTTCATGATGTCATCGGCACTCGGCGCCTTGTTGAGTAAGCGAACCTCGTCGGGCTGAACCGCATACGGGTTGGTGACATTGCCCTGCGCCGCCATGGCCATGCTCGAAGCCAAAGCCAGCACCGCGGCCATACCCATCGTCGTAGCCTTCTTCATCTCTGTTCTCCTCATCGGTTCGTCGGTTTCGGCGTACCGCCCGGAGAGCCGGGTCGGATTGGCCTGATCGCGCTTGCGGTCGCACCGGCATGCATGCCTGCGCAGCCGCGAGGCTTGACGGGATAGAGTCGCTGCCGCGCATGAGGTTGCCGTCGTGCGATCGAAGATTTCGCGACCGCCGTTCGTACTTTTCGAACAGCGACGGAACCGGCGGCCCGCGAGCGCCGGGGCGGAGTGGCAGAGCGGAAGAGTCGATCACGTCCGTGGCGCCGACCCGGATTTCCGCACTGCCGGCTAGCCGCGCGCGAGGGGAATGCGGATATTCACGCGCAGGCCGCCGAGGGTGGCGCTATCGTCGAAATCGATGCTCCCTCCGTAGAGCTCGACGATGTCGCGGGCGATGGCCAGGCCGAGTCCGTGCCCGGCCATGGACTCGTCCAGCCGCACGCCGCGCTGCCCGAGACGGTCCCGATCCCCGGCGCTGCAGCCCGGGCCGTCGTCCTCCACCGTGACCCTCATCGCCTCATCGCACGAGGCGCGCACCGCGACGACGGCCTTCGCCCACTTGCAGGCATTGTCCATCACGTTGCCCAGCAGCTCCTGCATGTCCTGCTGATCGAGCGGTACGGGACCGGTGTCCTCGACGTCGACTCGAAACGCGAGTGACCTCTCGGCGTGGATCTTCCCGAGGACCGATGCCAGCTCGGCGATGTCCTCGGCAGGGCGGAACCGCTGGCCGACGGCGCCGCCGGCGATCTGCGCGCGCCGCATCTCCCGCTCGATGAGCGTGCGGATCTCCGCGGTGCTGCGGAGCAATTGCTCTCGCGCCGACGGCGCCAGGGACTGCCCGGACTGCTCCGCGGTCTTCACCAGCAGGCTGAGCGGCGTCTTCAGCCGGTGCGCCAGGTTGCTCACCGCGTGGCGCGACAGCGACACGCGCCGCGCGAGGGACTCGAGCAGGCGGTTGATCTCCCCGGCCAGCGGATCGATCTCCTCGGCAACGCCGGTGTCCAGACGCTGAATCCGACCGAGCCGGAGATCCTGCAGGGACAGCCGGATGGCGTTGACCGGCCTAAGCCCCCAGCGAACCCCTGCGCGCTGCAGCAGGAGCAGCAGCAGCAAGGCAGCGGCCGAGACGAGCAGGTAGCGGATCTTGAAGCGCCGCAGGTCGTCCTGCAGGGGTCCGAGATCCTCGGCCATGGCGATGCTCAGCGCCACGCCCTGCTTCTCGTATCCGCCCACGAGCACCAGCAGCGGCTGCGCCTTGGGTCCGGTCAGGGCGAGCGTGCGGCGAGTGCCGGGCGCGGCAACCGGCACCTCGATGTCCTGATCCCACAGCGATCGGGATCGCAGCACCTCGGCGGCGGTGGCGATGCGGAAGTAGTGACCCGAGAACGGCTGCGTGTAGATGAGCGGCACCTGCTGCGCCGGCAGGTCGATGCGCCCCGGGGACGAGAGGCTCAGCGCGGCGAGCAGGCTGTCGCTGTCGTGCTGCAGGCGAGTCTGCACGTAGCGTTCGATGACGGCGCTGATGGCGGAGGTCACCAGCAGCCACTGCAGCGCGAAGACCGCGGTGACGATGACCGCCATCCCCAGGGTGAGCCGCCCGCGCAGCGACCTCACGCATCACCCTCGAAGACATAACCCTGTCCGCGTTGCGTGCGGATGCAGCCTTCGCCGAGCTTGCGCCGCAACCGGTTGACGTAGACCTCGATCACGTTGCTCTCCTGATCGCTGTCGCGGTCGTAGACGTGTTCGGCCAGCCTGTCCTTGGAGAGCACGCGGCCGCGATTGATCATGAAGTAGCGAAGCAGCCGGAACTCCAGCCCGGTCAACGCGATCGTGCTTCCGTCGGCGGTCGTCACCGACTGGCGCTCCTCGTCGAGCGTAAAACCGCCGTGGCGGATCTGCGCCGGGGATTGGCCCTGCGCCCGCCGCAGCACGGCGTTGATGCGCGCCAGCAGCTCGGCGGCGTGAAACGGCTTGGCCAGATAGTCGTCGGCGCCGGCGCGGAATCCCGCCACCTTCTCGTGCCAGGCATCGCGCGCCGTCAGCACGATAACCGGGACCATGTTGCCGCGGTCGCGCCAGTTGCGCAGCACGCTCAGGCCGTCCCGGCCCGGCAGCCCCAGGTCCAGCACCACGCCGTCGTAGGGCTCGGTATCGCCGAGGGCCTCCGCGTCCACCCCGTCGCCGGACTCGTCGACGGCAAAGCCGGCCGCGGTCAGCTCCTCGCGCAGCTCCGCGCGGAGGGCCTCGTCATCCTCGACCAGCAGGAGTCGCACGCCTCGCCCGCCCTCTCAGTCCTCGATCTCCGCGTCCAGCAGGCTGCCGTCGCGGGCATCGTAGCGCAGCTCCGTCACCCGCCCCGTCGCGGGATCGGCGACCTCCAGCTCGTAGACGTAGCGCCCGTCCTCCTCCTCGAGCTCCGCCTCGATGAGATGACCGGGCGCATCCTTTCCCGCCCGCGCTAGGATCTGCTCCAGCGGCAGCACGCTGCCCTCCTTCACCAGGCGCAACGCCCGGTCGTGCTCGGACTCCGAGCGATCCTCCGCCGCCGGCGTGCCGATGGCGAGAGCCGCCATCATCGTCGCCGCCGCGAGGACGATTACCGCCCGCATGTCGTCCTCCGGCATCCGTCCGTTCCCTGCCCGCGCATGCGCTCAGACTACACCCGCTTGCGACCGTGGAACATCGCGCCGACGAGGTCCTCGCGGTGCAGGAAGCTCTCCACGATCACGCCCAGCACATGGATGGCCACGAACGCGACCATGAGGTTGGCGAAGAACTCGTGGAGCTCTTCGAGCGTATGCTCGAGATGCTCGCTGCTGCCCGCCAGCCAGTAGGCCAGGGGACCTGCACCCTCGTCGGCGCCGTAGAGCGCCAGCCCGGTCAACGTCGTCGCCGCCAGGGCCAGGATCATCAGCACGATCATCAGGCCGCCGGCGGGGTTGTGGCCGAGATGCCGGGCCGCCCTGCCCGCCAGCACGTCCAGCGCATAGCGCCCCGCCTCCCGCGGCGACCGCACGAAGCTCGAGAAGCGCGCATTGGGGGTCCCGAGGAATCCCCACACGATGCGCGCCGCGATGAGCCCCAGCACCACGTAGCCCGCGATCACGTGGACGTCCTCCCACTCCTCGGCGCTGAGGTAAGCCACCGTGAAAGCTGCCACCAGCGACCAGTGGAAGATGCGCACGAACGGATCCCAGACCATGACCTTCTCAGCGTTGTTCATGTATGCACCACCCGGCTCTCGAATTGGATGCGCGCAGCGTAGGCCGGGATCCTTAATCCACGCTGAGCGTCTGGTCCCGAGGCGGTCCGGCAGCGGCCGGCGGGCCGATCCACCCGGAGACCCGCACCGGGGCGTATGTCGGGCATCCGCGCGAGCCGGTAAGATCGGGCGCAACCCGGACCAATTCCCATGGAGTCAGACACATGCCCATCTACGAGTACACCTGCAAGGATTGCGGCAAACAGTTCGAGCAGCTGGTGCGCGCCGACAGCCGGCCGGAATGCCCCGCCTGCCAGGGCACGCGGCTGGAGAAGATGCTGTCCGCCTTCGCGGTCAGCGCCGAGGCCCCCGCCGGCGCCCCGGAGGAGACCTGCGGCCGCTGCGGCAACGCCCCCGGCTCCTGCATGATGAACTGAGCGCCGCCTCGAGGGCGGGGCGGGACGCGCCGTGCGGGCCCACGGCTCCCGCGGGCCCGGGCGCGCGCCGTTAACCCCGGCGGGCGTATGCCCGCGTTAAAGACTGCACGGCATCCAAACGAAAGGAACCCTGCATGTCACGCCCGACCCTCGTCCTCACCCTCGCCGCCCTGCTGGGGCTTGCCCCGGCCGCGCATGCCGTCGGCTCACTGACCGACGTCTGCATCTACGACCGCAGCGCCGGCCAGACGCTGCCCGTCTACTACAAGGACGGCCAGTATTTCGTCGCCGGCGAGCCCGGTCACGAATACCAGATCCAGATCCGCAACCAGAGCGGCGGCGATGTGCTGGCCGTGGTCTCCGTCGACGGCGTGAACGTCGTCAGCGGCGAGACCGCGCACTGGCGGCAGAGCGGTTATGTCCTCGACAACTGGCAGAATCTCGAGATCAAGGGTTGGCGCAAGAGCCTCGAGCGCACCGCCGCGTTCTATTTCACACGCCTGCCCGATTCCTACGCCGCGCGCACCGGTCGCGCCGACAACGTCGGTGTCATCGGCGTGGCGGTCTTCCAGCGCAAACCGGCGCCGGTTCCCGTTCCCCATGCCGCGCCCATGACTCAGGCGGACGAGGCGGCCGCGTCGG
>CAZTPK010000195.1:0-4768 GCA_964614765.1 uncultured Gammaproteobacteria bacterium | reverse complement strand
AGCGGGACGCGCGCCGTCCATCGGCCGTTGGCCCACAGGTTGGCGCCGCCGGCCGGGAATCCGAGTGCGAGCGCCTCGTCGATGATGCCGAGCCTGGCGTAGATCTCGAGCGTGCGCGCCTGCACGGCCATCGCGCGGGTCTGCTGCGCGGGCCCGGAGTGCCGATCGATGATCGTCGCGCGTATGCCGCGACGCCCGAGCTGGTTCGCGAGCATCAGGCCGGTCGGTCCGGCACCGACGATGAGTATGTCCGTGTGCATGAGTCCCCTTCAGACTGCCGGCGTGCGGGGCGCGTTTGCGCGGCGCCGATACCGCGGCGCTGCGCGCATGATACGTGTTCCGCCTGCTCCGCGGCGACGGCCTCGGTGGCGCTTCGGGCGCGTCACCGCTCTGAGGTCCGCGTCGCGCAGGGAAGGGTTATACTGCGCGGGCCTGGGTTCGCGAGGTGAAGCGGGGGGTCGTTAACAACAGAATTCCAACAGACGGGGCCGGCCTTGCCTTCGGTTCGCTCGAAAGACAGACCTGACGTCGCGGAGATGGTGCCGGTGGCCGTGATCCTTTCCGGGCCGCGCCGGGGGCACAGCGAACCGCTGGTACTGAAAACCTATCGCATCGTCATGCATCCGGACGAGGCGCTCTCCTTCCTGGCCCCGGATGACAGGCACGCGCAGAAATACCACGCAACCCTGCATCGGATCGCCAATACCTACGAGGTCGCCGCCGGCCCCGAGCGCGCCGTCTACGTCAACGGGGAGAAGGTCACGGGCACGCGCGTGCTCAAGGCGGGCGACCTGCTGGAGATCGGCCACCGCGGGCCGGTCGTGCGCTACCGGATCCACCCGGCCGGAACCGCGCCGAGGAAGACCTTCGCCGAGGCGATCGCCGACTCCTACGACGGGGCGCAGGCCGACGGGCAGTCGAGACTCGGCAGGATCTCCACCTTCCTGGGCAACGTCACCCGCGATCTCGCCACGCAGACGACGTTGTGGTTCCGGATCTGGGTCGTCGTCATCATCACCATACTGGTAATCAGCATAGCGATGCTGATCGCCCAGAGCGTGCGTCTGCAGAAGCGGGTGGCGACGGAGGAGCGACGCATCACCGGCATCGAGGAGAGGCTCGCGCGGCAGGACGTCGACAACCTGACGATGAAGGATCTGCTGGCGTTGAAGGCCGAGGTCGACACCAGGCTCGCGGACACGCTGGCGCGCCTGGCCGAGCTCGAAGAGAGTCCCGGCAAGGCCTACCGCATCATCGCGCAGGCCACGCCCTCGGTCGTGCTGCTGCTCGGATCCTACGGTTTCGTCGATCCGGCCAGCGGCAAGATGCTCCGCTCGCTGGAGCCGCAGCCGGGGGTCACGAACTTCGAGGTCGGTGAGGAGGGCAAGGCGGTCGAGCTGGTCTTCTCGGGCACCGCGTTCGCCGTGGCCGAGCCCGGGCTCCTGATAACGAATCGTCACGTGATTGAACCGTGGCTGCGGGACCCGGGAGCGGACGTCGCGCACGGGCGCGGTCTCAGGCCGAAGATCCTCGCGCTCTACGCGTATTATGCCGACAGCACCGGTCGCCGTCCGGTGGAGACGGCCTACACCGATGAGCAGGCCGATCTCGCGCTGCTGCGGGCCGCGGACCCGCCCCCGGCATCGGCGCCGCTCGCATTGCGGGAACGCTCGCCGCAGCCGGGCGACGAGGTCATCCTGCTCGGCTATCCCGCCGGTCTGCAGGCGCTGGTGGCGCGGGCCAGTCGCGATTTCCTCGAGTCGATCACGCCGAACGGCCCGGTCGATTACTGGACCGTCGCGCAGCGGCTCTCCGAGGCCGGCTACGTCAAGCCGCTGGCGACCCGCGGCATCGTCGGTCAGGCGACCCCCGACGCCGTGGTCTACGACGCCGAGACGACCTTCGGCGGCAGCGGCGGGCCGGTGTTCGATCTCGACGGGCGAGTCGTCGCCATCAATGCCGCCATCATGGCGGAGTTCGGCGGCGCGAACATGGGGATCCCGGCCGAGCGCATCCGCGAGTTCCTGGACGCATATCGGGCCGCGGAGGCGCCGAAGGAGTAGACCGCGGCGCGGCGGGGGTGCTGCGGGCTGCGGCCGCGACGCCGGCCATGCGGCGCGCGGTCTCAGCTCAACACGTAATCGACCGGCTGCAGCGGCGGCGGCACGTCGGTCTCCCCCAGCCCCTGCCGCAGATCGATCTCGATGTTGCGGCACACGGCGGCCAGCGGCAGCGCATAGGGTTGGGTACCGAACGGCTCCTCGATCTGCGTGCCCACCGCGTCCAGGCCGAAGAAGGTGTACGCCAGTACCGCGGCGATGAGCGGCGTGGCCATGCCGCAGCTGTCGAGCAGGCCGAAGGGCACGAGCACGCAGTACACGAAGATGGTCCGGTGCATCAGCAGGGTGTAGGCGAACGGCACGGGCGTGGTCTTGATGCGCTCGCAACCCGCGAAGGCGGCGCTCATGGCGGCGAGCTGGGTTTCCATTACCGGCGCAAGGACCGGATTGATCCAGCCCTGCTCGCGGCAGCCCTGCAGTTGACGCGCGGTCTCGGCGATCAGCGCAGTGGTGGGGCTGCGCGCCGCGCACACCCTGCGCAGGGTATCGGCGTCCAGCAGCGGCTGCAGATCGGTGGCCGGCGAGCTGCCGCGCAGCTCGTGGCGCATCGCGTGCGGTATGGCGATGACGCGGTAGACGAGCGCGCGCGCGACCTCGGCCTCGCTCGCGGGCGGTGCCATCAGCGTGGAGGCCTGGCGGGCGAGGTTGCGGCAGGCGACGGCGAGATCGCCCCAGAGCCTGCGCGCCTCCCAGTAGCGGTCATAGCAGACGTTGTTGCGGAAGCCCAGGAAGATCGCGAGCGTCATGCCGATGAGCGTGAATGGAGCCACGTCCAGGTGCACCTTCACGCCCAGAATGCGGCCGCCGGTCAAGGCGATCACCGTCGCCACCGCGATGCTGAACATCAGCGGCTTCCAGATGTCGCCCAGGATGGACCCGCGCAGGGTGAGCAGCAGGCGGACGGCTGAAGGACGATCGCGGACGATCATGGATAGCGCAGCGCGAGGCCTCAGGCCTTCAGTCGGTAGCCGGTCCGGAAGATCCACCAGACCGCCGCCAGGCACAGGCCGAGGAAGCCCAGGGTCGCCGCCACGCTCAGGGCCACGTTCACGTCGGCGATCTCGTAGAAGCTCCAGCGGAAACCGCTCACCAGGTAGACCACGGGATTGAACATGCTGACCGCCTGCCAGAACGGCGGCAGCATGTCTACCGAGTAGAACGTCCCGCCGAGGAAGGTGAGCGGCGTGATGACGAGCAGCGGGATCACCTGCAGCTTCTCGAACCCGTCGGCCCAGATGCCGATGATGAAGCCGAACAGGCTGAAGGTAAAGGCCGTCAGCACCAGGAAGACCATCATCCAGATCGGGTGTTCGATGCGCAGCGGCACGAACAGGCCCGCCGTGGCCAGGATGATGAGGCCGAGGATGACCGACTTGGTGGCGGCGGCGCCGACGTAGCCGAGCACGATCTCCAGCGGCGAGACCGGCGCGGAGAGCAGCTCGTAGATCGTGCCGGTGAAGCGCGGGAAATAGATGCCGAAGGAGGCGTTGGAGATGCTCTGCGTCAGCAGCGACAGCATGATGAGGCCCGGCACGATGAACGCGCCGTAGCTCACGCCGTCGATCTCTGTGATGCGGGTGCCGATCGCCGCCCCGAAGACGATGAAGTAGAGGGAGGTCGAGAGCACCGGTGAGACGATGCTCTGCATCAGCGTGCGCCAGGCGCGCGCCATCTCGAAGTGATAGATCGCGCGGACGGCGTGCAGATTCATCGCGTTCTCCTGACCAGGTCGACGAAGATGTCCTCGAGCGAGCTCTGGTCGGTGTGCAGATCGACGAAGCCGATGCCGGCTGTCCCCATGTCGTCCAGCAGCGCGGTGATGCCGGTGCGCTCCGCCTGCGTGTCGTAGGTGTAGATGAGTGCGTTACCCTCGGAGCTCAGCTCGAGGCGGTACTTCGCGAGCGCGGCCGGGATCTCCGCCAGCCGCTCGCGCAGCTGCAGCGTGAGCTGCTTGCGGCCGAGCTTGCGCATCAGCGCCTCCTTGCCCTCGACCAGCAGCAGCTCGCCCTTGGCGATCACCCCGACCCGATCCGCCATCTCCTCGGCCTCCTCGATGTAGTGCGTGGTCAGGATGATCGTCACGCCCGACTCACGCAGGGCGCGGACGATGTTCCACATGTCCTTGCGCAGCTCGACGTCGACCCCGGCGGTCGGCTCGTCGAGGAACAGGATCTGCGGCTCGTGCGAGAGCGCCTTCGCGATCAGCAGCCGGCGCTTCATGCCTCCGGACAGCGTCATGACGCGGTTGTCCTTCTTCTCCCACAACGAGAGGTCCCTGAGTGTCTTCTCGATGTGCGCGGGGTTGGGCGGCCTGCCGAAAAGGCCTCGGCTGAAGCTGGTGGTCGCCCACACCGACTCGAAGGCGTCCGTCGTGAGCTCCTGCGGCACCAGGCCGATCATGGAGCGCACCGTCCGGTAGTGCGCGGCGATGTCCCTGCCGTCGACCAGAACCTCGCCCTCGCTCGGGTTGACGATGCCGCAGACGATGCTGATGAGGGTGGTCTTGCCGGCGCCGTTCGGACCGAGCAGGGCGAAGATCTCACCGCGGCGGATCTCCAGGTTGATGCGCTTCAGGGCCTGGAATCCGGAGGCGAAGGTCTTCGACAGGTTGGAGACGGCGATGATGGGTGTCACGGCGCCGATTCTAC
>CAZTPK010000194.1:0-4774 GCA_964614765.1 uncultured Gammaproteobacteria bacterium | reverse complement strand
GGCTACATGCAAGATTCCTGGGGGGGGACTATGGATATCGTCTGGTTGTTGCTGGTGGGCCTCATTGCGGGGTGGCTGGCGGGGCAGATCGTCAAGGGCGGCGGCTACGGTGTGATAGGCGACATGGTCGTCGGTATCCTCGGCGCCCTGATCGGCGGCTACGTGTTCCGCAGCCTGGGTCTGGCCCACGGGTACGGGCTGCTGGGCAGCATCGTCGTGGCGACGATCGGCGCGATCATCCTGATCGTCGTCCTGCGCATCATCAAGCGCGCTTAGGGCGAGGCGGGACGCGGGCGCTCACTTCGCCCGCGATGGCAGGGTTACCGTGCGCCCGGCGATCATGAAATCGCCCCTGCCCTGGTGATGGAAGGTCTTGAGCCGCGCGAGCCGCGCGGCGCGCCAGGCCTTCACCACCTCGAGGACGAAGAGGTTGTACCGGCTCGCCATGCGCGTATCGACGACCTTGCACTCGAGATTGACCGGACATTCCGCGATCAGCGGCGCCTCGACGCATTGCGCCTGCTCCGGTGTGAGCTCGAAGGCCGCGAACTTGTCCGTGGCGAGGCCGGAGCAGTTGCCGCAGGCAACCGCCTTGGCCATGAGCGGCACCGTGGGGATGTTGATGACGCATTCCTTCGCGGCCTTGAGCAGGCCGAAGGTGTAGCTGCGATCGCTGACGACGCAACCCACGAGCGGTGGGTCGAAGTCGAGCATCGTATGCCACGACATCGTCATGATGTTGAATCGTCCCTTGCGCGCGGTCGTGAGCAGCACCACCGGTCCCGGCTCGATCAGGCGATAGACGCTACCGAGAGGCAGGCATCTCTTGATGCCCATGATCGAAGTGTAGCCGTGGCCGGCGAATCCGGCGCGGATTCGTTCATGCGCCTCTCCTGGTCGTGGCGTTGCCGCGCCGCCTCCGGGCGCAGCATTTCATCGGTCGAAGCGGCCTTCGCTCGCACCGCGGGAGGAAGTCCCGTGCGGGCCACCGGCAGCGGACGAGCCGCGACCTCCCGCTCGCGATAGGTCGGTTCCCCGCCAAGGGGGATGCGGATCTCGCCCGCCCGCGGCCTCGTCGAGAGAGAACCAGCCGAGCGCGTGTCCGGCACTGGAATAGCGGAAGGACGCATTCGACTTGTAGCGCCTCACCTGCTGGCCCTCGAAATAAGGGCGCGCCCAGGTGCTGACGGGCTCATCCGCGAAGTACTCGATACGGACGAAGAGGGGCTCGTCGCGACCGAGCGTGAGCTCGCTGCGTGAGGATCGGTCGCGGCCACCCTCGCAAGAGCCCCCCGCCGGCGCGCCCCGGGGGGGCCCCCACCGGGAGATCAGCGCGGCCATGATCAGCAACCCGTGTCGCATTCCGGATTGTTGCCGCTTCATCGGGGTCACCTCGGGGCGAGAAGCGTCAGCGGCCGTCACGCTCCCGTGCTCACAGGGAGCTGCCATCGAATTCGGTGACCGGTATCGAGGCGAGGTCGATGCCCTCCAGGCAGCGGACGTTGATGGCCGCCGTGCGCGTGCCGTTCGTATCCCTGCCCTCGGCGTAGGCATGGATGCCGCAGTTCGGGCAGAAGCGGTGCCTGATGAGGTGCCTGTGGAACGAGTAGGTGCTCGCGTTCTTCTCCGGCGTGAGCAGGCGCAGCCGCTCCCGCGGCACGAACCAGAGCAGCGAGCCGCGGCGCTGGCAGATCGAGCAGTTGCAGGACACGGCCCCGTCCAGCGTGCCCTCGACCTCGAACGCCACGCTGCCGCAGTGGCAGCTCCCCCTGTATTTCATGCAGTTACCCCTTGCTCGCTATCCATGCCAGTCTCCCCGGCAGCTAGCACGTTCTCTGCCACCGTGCCCGCCGTCGCGCCGCGATCAGGCCAAGAAATCCGACTTCGCTGCCTTCGAGCGCAGCGCCAGTGCCCGGCGGAACGCGTCAGCGATCTCGTCGTCGGTGAGACCGACATTCGTCACGGTGAAGGCCGAGGGGAAGTCGGCCGTTTCACTGAGCGCGTGGACCTTGCGGATCATCGCGGCGTCCATCGGTATCTGCATGGACGGATCGCGGGCGGCGATGCGTTCGAGACAGACCTCCAGGGAGCCGAGACGCGGACCGCCAGCCGCTCCGACGGAGGCGCGAGCGACAGCAGCCCCTCAAGGATCTCGTGCGATGCGCCGGTGGTCTCGACGCAAACGAGATCGCGAGCGCGCAGCGCGTCGGCGATCCGCGGATGCACCCTGGCGATGCCCTCCGGGATGCTCGGATCGCGGCCGGCGCGCCTGCACTCGGCGTAGTAGGCCATCCACAGCGGCTCGACGTGAAAGAAATGCGCGCCGAGCCTGCGCTCCAGCACCCGGCCGATGTGGCTCTTGCCGCTGCCTTTCGGGCCGACCAGCAGCACCAGAATACGCCTCGCGCTCTGTTCGGATCCCGAGATCGACACCGCCCTCGCCTCCCACCGCCGCGGACCACGCCATGATCCTCCAATAGCTTTGCACCGTTCGAACGGGCGGCCAAGCGGCGCCGCGGGCGAGACCCCGATCGTGTCCGGGAGCGACCCTGCGATCGCATCGATTGACGCCCTTCCGGGGCGCGCGCATGAACGTTTCGTACGGGCATGCGCCGGATTGAGAGTTTGTCCGGTGGCGCGTCTGCTCCTGAATGGATGAGTGAGGGATCCGTCGTGTTTCCCACGTTCACATGCCGCGGCCCCTTCACTATCATCTGCCCGTGGAACAATGAAACGGGAAAGACTTCCATCATGCTCATTCTCACCCGCCGCGTCGGAGAAACACTGAACATAGGTGACGAAATCACCGTCACGGTTCTGAACGTGAAGGGCAACCAGGTTCGGATCGGGGTCAACGCCCCGAAAGACGTGACGGTACATCGCGAATAGATCTACGAAAAGGTCCAGCAGGAGAAGTCGCAGCCGTCGAACTGAGGAGAACGGGTGCGCGCCGCGCGCGCCTGGGCGCGGTGCGGTCGCCCCGGCGGCCATGGGGCGGCACTGCCCGCAGCCCCGGTTGCTGTCGGTGAGGCGAAGACTTCCGTCACCGCCTGGCCGGTCCCCGTGTATCGCGACGTCCGGGCAATTCGTCGGCGACGAGCTCGATGTACTCTGCCTCCGCATGATCGAGCATGTCCATCAGCTCCCGACTGCGAATGTCCTGTGCGTCCAGCTGGATGGTGTCGTCGCCGCCGGGCTTGCGGGTCGGATCGAAGGCGCGTCCTGCCGCTTCATAGCCCTTGCGTCTGGCCATGAGATCGACGTGCCAGTCTCTCAACTGCAACAGGAATGCCTCCTGCACTTCCCTGCCGACGCCCGCGGACGCCATGCCTTCCTTCAGCCCGGCGATGAGTTCGGGGGCGCGCTCGACGAGCTCCGCCTTCTCCTCCTCCGTGGGCACGGGCCTGACGCTCCAGAGGAGCAGGGCGGTCGTCTCCATGGCCGAGCGGACCTCGTCGCTGTCCTCGCCGTAGGCATCCAGGGTCAGTGTCAGATACTTGCACCAGTCGCCCAGCAGGAACTGAACGACGAAGGCGGGCGGGAGCGGCCCTCCGGAGGCCTGGATGGCGTGCCGGATCTCGCCGCTGATTCGTGCCGCCGCCTTCAAGTCTGTCGAGAAACGGGTCATAAACGGATCCTGTCGAGAGTTTCCGCGGGCCGCCGGTCTCGGCGGCTCTGAACCAACTGCGTTATCGGGAGCCTCCCCGAACGCACGCACGCGGCCAAGACACGTTCGCCGGAGCGGTGAACGATGTCGCAGAAATGGTCCGCCCAGCCCGCTCGCGTCCCTGCGAGCAGGAGGGGAGAGTCAGGGCGAAGGGGCCGGGCGGTAAACGGTTAGCGGCCCGTTGGCGCCAGCCTTGAACCGGGGGGCGGAGCGGACCGGCGACCGAGGCGTGGACCCGTACGTGTCCTCGCGCCCTTGGCAGTCAGCGAGCCGGTGCCCCTTTGCCGCTCTAGAGCAGATCCGCCACGTCCAGCCCCCACACCGTGGAGCTGCCCTCGTGGGCGAGCAGGGGGGTGATCTCCGCGCCCGCGCCGGTCGGCATCACCTGCACCACGCCGAAGTTGAACTCCTTCACCACCTCGCGCAGCGTCGAGCGGATGCCCGGGGCGACCGTGAACGCCTCGTCCACGTAAACGCCCACCAGCACCTCGTCCTGCTGCGCGCTGATGCCGGAGGAGGTCAGCGAGGCGGCCCGGTACTCGGGCTCCGAGGATTCGATGTCGAAGATGCAGCCGACGTGGATGTCGCCGGAGAGGAAGACGAGGCTGCGCGCCGCGCCGCCGCTCGTGTTGGCGGTACGCGCAGTCCCGGCCAGGCGCAGCAGCCCGGCCTGCTCGGGCCGTGCGTACTTGTGTGACCACTGGTCGCGTGCCTCGTCGATGTTCGAAACCTTGTAGTTGCCGAGGTTGAGCTGCCTGCCCGCGAGGCGCGAGAGGTGCACGTTGGCGATGGCGAGCGGTATGTCGGACTTCTCGCCCGATGACTTCGGGTGAAGCACGCCGTCGATGTCGCCGTGCCGGAAGGCGATGATGTCGTCGGTGCGATCGCCGAGCAGCTTCTGCACTTGTCCGCCGGGGTCCATCGAGGCGATCGGCGTGGCCGTCACCACCGCCAGCGCCTCCACGTCCGCCGGCAGGGTGTCGAAGACCTGTCTGATGAATCCCCACTGCTCGGCGCCGAGTATGGGGAGTTCCTGGCGGAAAACGTCGCGGGCGCCGCGACTGTCCAGCACGAGCACCACCAGCCGCCCGCACCGGAACGCGTAGG
>CAZTPK010000193.1:0-4776 GCA_964614765.1 uncultured Gammaproteobacteria bacterium | reverse complement strand
GGCTTCTACTGCATCGACAACCTGCCCGTGGCCTTCCTCGGCCAGTTCGAGAAGGAGCTGGAGAACGACACCTCGTCGCTCTACCAGCAACTCGCGCTCGGCATCGATGCGCGCAGTCCCGCGGAGAGTCTGGCCCAGGTCCCGATCGTATTGCAGCGCCTGCGGGGGACCGGGACCGCGACCGAGCTGGTGTTCGTCGAGGCCCAGGACGAGATCCTGCTGAAGCGCTTCAGCGAGACCCGCCGGCGGCATCCGCTGTCCAGCGAGAATGTCTCGCTCGCGCGCGCGATCGCCACCGAGCGGCGGTTCGTCGAGCCACTGTCGCAGGGCGCGGACCTGCGCGTGGACACCACGTACATGCACGTTCATCAACTGCGAGACTTCGTGCGCGAGCGCATCGCGCGACGGCCGCTGAACAGCCTTGCGCTGCAGTTTTTGTCCTTCGGCTTCAAGCACGGCGTTCCCGCGGAGTCCGATTTCGTGTTCGATCTGCGCTGCCTGCCGAATCCGCACTGGGAAGGAGCATTAAGGGACCAGACCGGGCGGGATCCTGACGTCGTCGCCTTTCTGGGCCAGTCCTCGCAGGTTCAGTCCATGATTCAGCACATCGCGGACTTCCTGGGGCAGTGGGTTCCGAGCTTCGAAAGGGAGAACCGCGTCTACCTCACGGTGGCCGTAGGCTGCACCGGCGGTCGGCACCGCTCGGTATACGTCGCCGAGCGGCTCGCGGACCATTTCAAGAAGACCGGCAAGAATGCGCTCGTCAGTCACCGGGATATCGGCCACGAGTCGTCCCGGGCGGGTTGACGCAATGCCGGATGGAAGGGGTACATGAGCGTCGGACTGTTGATCATCACGCACGAGGATATCGGGCGTGCGCTGTTGCATTCGGCGCACGTCGCCCTGGGGGACTCGCCGCTCGCCACCGACATGATCAGTGCGTCGCGCGATTGCGATCCGGAGGCGTTGCTGCAGCGGGCAAGGACGGCGGTGGCCGCGCTCGACACGGGCGACGGCGTCCTCGTCCTGACCGACCTGTTCGGTTCCACGCCCAGCAATATCGCGGGGCGGCTGCTGGATTCGGGCCGAACGCGGGTGGTGACCGGCGTAAACCTGCCGATGCTCATACGCGTGCTGAACTATCCGCAACTCGACCTGGACGCGCTCGCCGCCAAGGCGGTCAGTGGAGGCGTGGACGGGGTGTTCGAGATGCCGGCACCTGCAAAGGAATCCTGAGGCGCATGTACAAGCAATCGGTGACAATCTGCAACAAGCTCGGCATGCACGCCCGCGCCGCCGCGAAGTTCGTGCAGCTGGCATCGCGCTACGAGTCCGAGATCAGGATCACGCGAGACGCCAAGGAAGTGAACGGCAAGAGCATCATGGGCGTCATGATGCTGGCGGCGGGCAAGGGTACGAGCATAGACATCGTCGGCGATGGTCCGGATGCGGAGCAGGCGGTCAATGACCTCGCACAACTGGTGAAGGATCGGTTCGGAGAGGCGGAATGACCTTTACGATCCACGGCGTTGGTGTCTCGCGCGGCGTCGTCGTCGGCCGGGTGCACATACTCGAGCGCGACCAGCTCGAGGTCCAGGAATACGCCATCGCCAAGGAGAAGGTAAACGCGGAGATCCTGCGGCTGCAGAACGCGATAACGGCCGCCCGGCTCCAGCTGCGCGCGATACGTGAGCATGTGCCGAAGTCCACGGCGGCGGATATCGCCGCGTTCATCGACACCCACCTGCTGATGCTGGAAGACTCCTCGCTCACCCAGGAGCCGGTTCGCTTGATCGCCGAGTTGCGCTGCAACGCGGAGTGGGCGCTGAAGCTGCAACGCGACGCGCTGGTCGCGGTCTTCGACGAGATGGACGATCCCTACCTGCGCACGCGGCGCGACGACGTCGATCACGTGGTCAATCGCATCCAGCGCATTCTCGCCAACCAGATCCCGGCCAAGCACGAGATTCCGGACAGTCGCCTTCGTGACCTGGTGGTGCTGGCCGACGACCTGACGCCCGCGGACACCGTACTCATGCAGCATCACGGCATCGCGGCCTTCATTACCGAGTACGGCGGACCGACCTCGCACACGGCGATACTTGCCCGCAGCCTCGGCATACCGGCGATAGTGGGCGTGCATCAGGCGCGTCGTTACATTCGCGACGACGACATCGTCATCGTCGACGGCAAGAACGGCGTGGTCATCGTCGAGCCGGACGACAACATCCTCAGCTATTATCGCGACAAGCAGGCGGCCGATAGCCGCTATTACGCCGAGTTGGCCAAGCTGAAGGAGGCCCCGGCGGTCACCATGGACGGCGTGGAGATCAGTCTGCTGGCGAATATCGAGCTGCCCGCGGACTTCGAAGCCGTGCGGCGGGTCGGCGCCAAGGGGATCGGGCTTTACCGAACCGAGTTCCTGTACATGAACCGGCAGCATCTTCCCGATGAGGAGGAGCAGTTCGAGCGATACTCCGACGTGCTGCGCGCCCTCAACGGCATACCGGTGACGATACGCACGCTCGATCTCGGCGCCGACAAGACCGTCGACGGGGGCTATCAGGACCGGCCCGTGGCCGCCAACCCGGCGCTCGGCCTCAGGGCCGTGCGGCTGTGCCTGAAGGACCCGTCATTGTTCCGGCCCCAGCTCAGAGCGATCCTCCGCGCCTCGGCGCTCGGGCCGGTCCGGCTGATGATCCCGATGTTGTCCAGTCTTCACGAGGTGCAGCAGGTGATGATGCTGCTCGAGGAGGTGCGATCCGAGTTCCGCGCGCGCGGCATCCAGTTTGACGAGGGCATGCAGGTCGGCGGCATGATCGAAGTGCCGGCGGCGGCGGTCTGCGCGGATCTGTTCGTCAGGCACATGGATTTCCTCTCCATCGGCACCAACGATCTCATCCAGTACACGATGGCGATCGATCGCGTCAACGACGAGGTCAATTATCTGTACGATCCGCTGCATCCGGGCGTCCTGCGCCTGATCCGGCACACGATCGAGGCCGGCGAGAAGAGCGGCAAGGTCGTGGCCATGTGCGGAGAGATGGCCGGCGACCCTCGCTACGTGCGCCTGCTGCTGGCGCTGGGGCTGACGGAGTTCAGCGTGCATCCCGCGGCCCTGCTCGAGATCAAGCGCATCATCAAGGACAGTCACGCCGGGGCGCTCGCGAAGCTGCAGTCCGAGATCCTGGCCTGCGCCTCAGGACACGAGGTTGCCGCGGTGTTGGACAGGATCAACTGAGCGGCAGGGCCGATCGCAGACCGGCGGGACGTCGCCGGCATTCGCGGGGATCGCCGTGGCGGGAAAGGCGGCGCCGACCGCATTGCGACGCGGCTGCGGGCCGCGGCGGCGAGAGACGGTCGTTACAGACTCAGACGCTGAAAAAAATCTTCACCCAGTTCCTCCTGCAGTGCCTCCGCGAGCCTCTTGCGTTCGAAGTACTCCTCGATGCGTTGTCGCGACGGCTTGCCGGGCCGGCTCTTCGTGGATTTCACCGCGGGTGCCTCGGAGTAGCCCTCCACCGGATCCTCCTCCCCTTCCCTCCACGCTGCCTCGTCCGACATTCCTACGGGCAAGGATTTCTTGCTCATTCACAGCCCCCCACACTTTCGCTGCAACTTTCTGGACGTCGATGACCAGAAATACGACAGGGAAGATTGCGGGCAACTAATTAATCCAAACGCTGCGGCTTGTAAAGAGACGCCGCGAGCACCCGTGCGCAAATCGTCGGGGCCGGGCATGCTGCAAAGCGAAACGGGACGTGGCGTGCGAAGGCGCATCCACGCGGGCCGCGCGCGGGTGCGCGGCAGGCGGCGTGGCTGACGGGCGCCGGGCGTTCGCGGCGAAGGAGACCTGCCGGACAGGCCCTCGACCTCCATCGCCCGCCGCCGGACTCAGTCCCAGCTGAAGATCACCCAGCTCGGAACGACGAAGTTGGAATTCAGGTGGCTCATCCGCGACTCGAGCTTGCCGTCGCCGTCCGAGTCCACGAGATAGTAAGGCTTGCCGATCTTCGGGGTGACCTTGACCATGTATAGACGCCCGGACACGCGATATTCCTCGACCTGGCCTTCCTTGTCGGCGCGTATGGTGATCTCCGGCTCCAGGGTCTCCCCGCTCTGGACGCGCGGCGGCGGCGGCGGCGCAGCCTCCGGCACCTGCTCGAGGTTCTCTTCGGCCGGGCTGACGATCGGAGCGGCCAGGATCGCTGCGATGAATACGGCTAGGACATCATGTCTGGACATCATAACTCTCTGTGATCGCGGGGATATCGAATTGGAGGCCCGCCACGGGGGCAGGTTCCGCAGGAACCTCGCACGATGCCGCCGTAGGCGTGCGGATAGCATCCACTACTTCCCCGCCTTTGTCCAACGCACCTCAGAGGCCGCTGAATGCTATCGTAGCCGCATGAACGAGGCCGATCGCGAGGTCGCCGCATGAACACGGAGCCGGTGCTGCTGCTGGTCGACGGTTCCTCCTGGCTTTACCGCGCCTTTCACGCCCTGCCGGCGCTGACCACCTCCCGCGGGGAGCCCACCGGCGCGATACACGGCGTGGCGGCCATGCTGCGCCGCCTGATGAAGGACTATCAGCCCGCCTACGTCGCCGTGGTTTTCGACGCGCGCGGTCCGACCTTCCGCGATGAACTCTTCGCCGATTACAAGGCGCACCGTCCGCCCATGCCCGATGAGCTGGCGGCGCAGATCGAGCCGCTGCACGAGCTGGTGCGGGCGATGGGTCTGCCGCTGCTGATGGTCGAGGGGGTGGAGGCCGAC
>CAZTPK010000192.1:0-4777 GCA_964614765.1 uncultured Gammaproteobacteria bacterium | reverse complement strand
TTCTCAGGCATTGGGGCACCACGCTCGGCCCATGGGCCCATCACGCACGCACCTTTTACACACGGTAGGTTCCCGTCACCTCCAAGTCAAATTATCGCGGTCAACTCCCGGCATGCATCGGCCACCCCTGGCGCCGGACGCGCGGCAGCCCATGTTGCCAATCGTGCCCTGCCGCAGTTCGCAGCCATCGGGCGGCTCGAGTCGGAGGTCACGGAACACACCGGCGCACCGGGGCGTGCGACCACGAACGGCGATGGTTCATGGGCCCCGGAAGGGCGAATTCAATTGGACGATCTCCATGTTGAGCAAAGCGGCGAACGTCACCCACGCCAGATACGGCAGCAGCAGCCAGGCGGCGGGCCGGCAGTAGCGTGCAAGCACGACGATGAGCGACAGTACCGACAACCACAGCAGGCCCACCTCGTAAAAGGCCCAGTCCGGCCGCCGCAGGCGAAAGAACAGCAGGCTCCATAAAACGTTCAGAGAGCCGTTGAGGGCGAACAGGGCCAGGAGCCAGGCGCGGTCTGTCCGGTGGCGCGCGTGCCCCCATGCGAGTATGCCGGCGAGTGCTGCAAGACTGAAGATCAGGGTCCAGGCCGGGCCGAACAGCCAGTCGGGCGGCTTCCATGCGGGGACACGCAGGGCCTGGTACCAGGGGCCAAGGTCGGTCATCAACCCGCCCAGCGCCGCGACCGCCACGGCCGCGATCGCCGCCGCCGCGACAGGTCGCCACTGCCGCGCGTTCACGGCGAGACCAAGCCGGTGAGGTGCGCCAGATCCTTGAAAAAGATACGGACGTGCGCCATCGGTTTCGCGCGCACGAGTTTCTTGTGCATGTAGGCCTGCCACGTGAGCTGCTGTACGTCGCGGTCGCGGCAGATGCTCACAAAGCGCTCGCGTCGCCTGTCGCTGCAGTACCAGAAGCGTTGCATGATTCCGAGTATCCAGAACACACGGCCGTGCGCCTGCATGAAGCGCTTGCGCGCGGTGGCGAGCGCACGAGCGTCGCCGCTGCTGAGAAAGGCATCGACCGCCTCGGCGGCCAGCCGGCCGCCTGTCATCGCGTAATAGATGCCCTCGCCGGACGCAGGTGCCACCACGCCGGCAGCGTCGCCGGCGAGCACGACGTCGCGGCCATTGTCCCAGCGTTTCAGTGGCTGCATCGGGATCGGCGCGCCCTCGCGGCGGATGACCTCGCTGTCGTGCAGACCGGCGGCCGAGCGTAGCTCACCGACGGCCTTGCGCAGTGAGAATCCCCTGCAGGCGGTGCCGGTGCCTACGCTCGTGGTTTCGCCGTGCGGGAAAATCCAGCCGTAGAAGTCGGGCGAGAGTCTGCCCTGGTAGTAGACGTCGCAGCGTGAGCCGTCGAAGTTCGCGTTGACCTGCAGGCGCCGATCGGCTGCCGGTGAGCGCACAATCTCATGGTAGGCGTACACGTAAGGCGCACTGGTGGCCTGAGGCACGCACTGCCGCGCAACCACCGAGGCAGCGCCATCGGCGCCGATCACGGCGCGTGCGCGGACGCGGAGCGGTGACCCGGTCCCTGTCGCGCCCGCATGGTAGTGAACGACGGCGACACCGTCGTTGTCGCGGCTCAAGCGTTGAAAGGTGCCGGTTAGCCGGCATGCGCGCGCTGCCGCCGCGCGCTGCCGCAGCCATTCGTCGAAGACCTCTCGATCGACCATACCCACGAAGCCGCCGTCGATCGGCATGTCGACGTGGCGTTCGGAAGGCGCCACCATGCGCGCGGAGGTGACCTTGGCGACCAGCAGCGAATCCGGTATTTCGAATTCCTCGATCAGCCTCGGCGGGATCGCGCCGCCGCAGGGCTTGATGCGGCCCGCGCGATCCAGCAGCAATACCGAGCGCCCTGCGCGGGCGAGATCCGTGGCCGCCGTGGCTCCCGCCGGACCGCCGCCGACAATCACCACATCGAATGTTTCGGTATACGTCATCGTCGTCACCCCCTAGTGAGGCGGGCGGCCTGCCACCCGCCGGCGGAAGAAAGGCCGTGTGCGAGCGGTTTCGGTGGCACACGATCCACCTCGCCCAGGCGCGCCGCCAGCGCGGCAGCGACGAGGAACAACGTCGCCTCGAGGGCGAATACCACCGAATACGCCGCCGCCGGGGATTCGAGCAGATAGCGGGCGGCGTCGACGGCGACCGTGCCGAGGAATCCGCCCATGCCGAAGGCGATGGCCTGTGCCGCCCCCCAAAGACCCATACGGATCCCTTCGCGCGACTCGGCACCGGTGCTGGCGAGGCTCATCATCGAGCCGATGGCGGCGACGGCGTAAGCGCCATTGGTGACGCCGAGCGCGAACACCGTGCCTCGCAACGGCCAACCGCTGCCGGCCATCCCGGCCGCGGCCAGGCCCGTCAGCGCCAGGGCCGAGGCGAGGCAGCCGCCGATGGTCCAGTTCCGCATGAACGCGGGACGCGCGCCGCTGCGTGTCGAACCGGCGGCGGAGACCAGCAACATGCCCAGCAGCACACCGCTCTGCTGCACGCCGGCAAGCCTGGTGGATTCCCCGGGCGAGTAACCGAACACCGTGCCCGCGAAGGGCTCGAGGATCAGATCCTGCGCGCTGTAGGCGAGCATCGAGAAGAAGACGAAGACGGTGAAGCGTCGGGCCCGTGTCTCGCCCCACACCTGCTGCAGCGCCGCCCGGAATCCTGGTCGCGCGGCGGCGTGCTGCGCGGACGGCGCCGGGGAGGCCTCCGCCGCGAACGGATCCTCGACATTGCGGATCGACAGCCAGGCGACGAGGAACGCGGTCACCGCTACGGCGATGGTCACTGCCACCAGCCGCGATGTGGAGAACGGGTCGAGCAGGTGTCCGGCGATCAGCGTGGTGACGATGAAGCCGGCGATCATCATCACCCACACAGTGGTGGCGGCAGCGGCGCGCCTACCCGGATCGACCTGCTTGGCAAGCAGCACGAGCAGGGTGGTACCGGTCGCGCCGACGCCGATACCGACGAGCACGAATGCCGCGACGGCGAGCGTCACACCGGCGGTCAGGTTGGTCTCCATCCAAGCCGTCGCGACTGCCGCAGCGATTCCGCCTGCGCCCAGTATCGCCATGCCGCCCACGATCCACGGTGTGCGCCGGCCGCCAACATCGGAGCCGTAGCCCAGGCGCGGCCGGAAGACCTGCATCGCGTAGTGCAACGCCACCAGCGCCCCCGGCAACATGGCCGGCAGGGCCAGTTCGACCACCATCACGCGATTCATCGTCGAGGTGGTCAGCACGACGATGGCCCCGAGGGACGTCTGCACGAGGCCGAGGCGGACGATGCCAGACCAGCTGAGCGTTAGACGGCTCATGGAGCGGTCGCCGGCAGGAGCGGGCGGATGGCGAATGCGGCAACGAGCATCCCGATCACGTACAGACTGACGCCGGTGGCGTTATACCAGGGGGCCCGTTCGCGCGGGCTCTTCAGCAGTCGCGCCATCAGGATCAGCTGTGCCAGCAGCAGGGCGGTGATCGTGGCGGCGTGACCGGGACGCCCCCACGCAAAGAGCATCGACACCACGACCAACTGCGGCAGCGCCATGATCAGGCAGGCGATGCGCGCGGCGTTCTCGACGCCGAGTCGCACCGGCAGCGAGCCGATCGCCATCCTGCGGTCGCCTTCGACGGACTTGAAGTCGTTGAGGGTCATGATGCCGTGCGCGCCGATGCTGTAGAGCGTGGCAAGCACGAAGATGCGCCAGTCCGGCATGGCGCTCGCCACCATGACGGCGGCGCCGGTGATCCATGCGAGACCTTCGTATGACAATGCGCAGGCGGTGTTTCCCCACCAGCCGTTCTGCTTGAGACGGAACGGCGGGGCGCTGTAGGCCCAGGCGAGTGCGAGGCCGACGACCACGGCGCCGAATCCCCACGAGCCCAGTGTGGTCGCGACCGCCAGCGACAGCGCCGTCCACAGGATGGCGATGTACAGCCCCCATCTGCCGGGCATCCGCCCCGACGGGATCGGACGCTGCGGCTCGTTGATCGCGTCGACATGACGATCGAACCAGTCGTTGACCGCCTGGCTCGTGGCACAGACCAGCGGACCGGCGAGCAGCAGGCCCGCGACGACGACCCGCCAGCGGTCCTGTGGCGGTAGCCCGGAGGAGATCACGCCGCAACCAAAGGCCCACATCGGCGGAAACCAGGTGATGGGTTTCAGCAGTTCGACAACCGCACTGAGCGCCGGCCGTGCCATGAATTAACACTATACCTGACACTTTAAACCGTCAACCAAACCGAACACCTGGCCCGCTGCCTTCTCGAGGGCGGGCGCGAAGGGGGCGGCCTGTGCCGGCGGCGGCGCCGATGGCGCGGGAGGGGAGGGCGGAGTCGAAGGCGGACTTCCGTCCATCCAGCGGCCGCAACGGATCGGCCGATCGCGATGCGGCCGCGTGGCAACAGCCTGGCCGGTCAGACCGGGCTGCGGAGAGGACTACTTCCCGCCGTCGCTGTCGAGATCGCCGAGCCCGTAGCGCCGCAGCTTCACGTACAGGCTTTGCCGGCTCAGCCCCAGCACCTCCGCGGCCGAGGCTCGATTGTCGCCGGTCAGCTCGAGCGCCGCCTCGATGCACAGGCGCTCGATGACATCGGTCGCCTCGCGCACCAGTTCCTTCAGTGACACCCGTCCGATGAGTTCGGTCAGTTGCTCCACCGACTTGGGCAGCTGGCGGCTGCTGCGAGTGTCGGTCGCGAGGCGCCTGCCGACGTTGCGGATGGTGAATCCGAGACAGGGCTGTTCGACGTTCAGCACCGCC
>CAZTPK010000191.1:0-4798 GCA_964614765.1 uncultured Gammaproteobacteria bacterium | reverse complement strand
TCGTCGTGCACCTTGATCCCGAAACTCTCCTCGAGGAAGGCCGCTATTTCGAGTGCGCCTACCGAGTCGATGATTCCCCGAGCCAGAAACGAGTCATCGTCCTTCAATTTCGACTCGTCGTCGGTGAAGAGAAAATTCTCCAACACGTAGTGCCGAATGGTATTTCTGATGTCCATTTTGTCCCCTTGGTATGACTCCAAGTTAGTTTATCGAAGCGGCGGAGCCGGCAGAGGCGGCATGCGAGAAGGACTCTATGAAATGATGATGCCATAACTGCGTGGACAATATCCCGACCAAGGCCATGTTGTCCTTGTAGGCCATGGAGCTGCCACGCCGTGCCTTGTTGAGCAGGAAACGCACCTTGTTGTGATCGAAATACCCGTACTGTTTGATCGTATGCTCGCTCAGCATGTCCTCAACATAGTCCGGTGTTCGGGCGGCAAAGAAGGCCGGAATGTCTGGTGCGCGATAAGGCTGTTTGTGCCGCTGCAGTATGCCGGCCGGGAGATGGCCTTGCATCGCGCGCTTGAGCAGATACTTCTCATTGAGTGCGCGCATCTTGAGTTCCGGATGGAGCCGGTTGGCGAATTCGATCACGCGATGGTCGAGAAACGGGAATCGTCCTTCGACCGAGTTGGCCATCAACATCCGATCCCCCTGGGAGCACAGCAGGTAACTGCCCATCAGGGTCTTGGATTCGATGTACTGCGCGCGATTGAATGGATGCCATGAACCAAAGGCAGGGGGGAGCGTTCCCACCAGCCCGTTGGTCGCGTCTTCCCGCAACGCCGAGACGATTTCCTGCGAGAAGAATACCTTGCACTGCGCGGTAGTGAACCACCTGGTCAGATGGCTGAAGCCTGGGTAGGCGGGATCGTGAAGGCCGATGCCGTAGAAATTGCGAAGATAGGCCTTGCCCTGCGATCCGGAGGTGTCCAAGTAGGGATACAGTTTCTTGAGCAGCACCGGCCTCCATTCGGACTGCGGGCTGCGTGCCCAGAACTGGCGGATCTTCGCTTCCTTGAACAAGTCGTAACCGCCCAACACCTCGTCAGAACCTTCCCCAGTAAGCACGACTTTGTAGCCGGCCGCGCGAACCAGACCGGACAGGCGTTGCATCGGGGTAGGTGCGGTGCGCAGGATGGGCGTCTCGGTGTGCAGAATTGTGCCGGGAAAATCCTCGGCGATGTCGCTCGTCCGACAAAGCACCCGGCTGTGGTCCAGACCGAGATGATCCACCATCTGCTGCTGAAATCCAGACTCGTCCAGCGACTGTTCCTCGAAGCCGATGGAAAAAGTCTTCAAATGGGCGTCTGAATGCCTGCGAATCAGCGCCACCAGTGCCGAGGAATCGAGCCCGCCCGAAAGATATGCGCCGACGGGGACGTCAGCGCGAAGGCGAATGCGGGTGGCGTCGGCGAGCAACTCATAGAGCTGCCCCGCGAGTACCTCGGGAGACCCGTTGAGATAGTCCCCATCGGCGGGGAACTGCCAATCCCAGTAAGTGCTTTCCCTCAGGCGCCCGCCTTCCAACACTGCCATTCTGCCCGGCGGTACCTCGAAGATGCCCTGGAACAGGGTGTTCGGACTACGTGGCGCCCAAAAGGTGAATGTTTGATCTAGCGCAGGCGCGGACAGGCGTGGCGCAACCGGCAGCAAAGGAAGAATCGCCTTGATCTCAGAAGCGAACAGCAAGCGCCCGTTCTGAACCGTGTAAAACAGCGGAAGAATCCCGACCCGATCGCGAATCAACAGCAACCGTCGTTTGATGACGTCCCAGAGTGCGATCGCGAACTGCCCGTTGAGCTGCTGAACAAAGTCATCACCGTACTCCTCGTACGCATGCACGATGACTTCGGTGTCGCTGTGCGTTCGAAAACGGTGCCCGGCCTTGATGAGTGTCTCTCGGAGTTCTATGTAGTTGAAGATCTCCCCATTGAACGACACCCACACGGTCCGATCCTCGTTGGTCATCGGCTGGGCGCCGCCGGCAAGGTCGACGATACTCAGGCGCGTGTGTCCGAGCCCTACGGCTGCCCGTGGATCGAGATAGACGCCGCTGCCATCGGGGCCGCGATGTCTCAGGGCCGGAAGCATCCGTCGAACCTCCGCCTCGGTGACGCGCGCCTGCCCTACCGCAGCTATGCCAGCAATTCCACACATGTTCGGCAGTCCGGATGCAATACCTGTGCCTCGCCCAGAACCTCGATAGCCGATTTTAGGCGAGCGGACTGGAAAGGAGACAGGCGGTACTGCGCAAAACGCGGAACAAAAAGCTGACGTGCTCCACACTCGTGCGACAAAGTGGGCGCCAGTGACACCGACTATCCGATGCCTTTAATGAGTCCGCCGAGCTGGCAGACAACACAAAGTCACTTTCTGGCGACAAACCGAAGAACTTGCACCGTTAGCGTCATCGCAGCCAGCGAGCTACTGACTACCCGGGAGCTCTTGCTTAGCCCGCGTGGCGCGACGGCAGTTCGAGACCCTCGGCACGCAATCTCTCAATCTCGTCGCGCAGGCGCGCCGCCTCCTCGAACTCGAGGTCGCGCGCATGCCTGTACATGCGCTCCTCGAGTTGCTTCAGCTTCTTCACCAGCATCTCCGTAGTTGCTGGCCGGTAGGGCGCGGCGGACTCCGCAACCTTGGCGCGGCGAGGTAGGCGTTGCTGATCCGGGGGGTGCGATGCCTCCATGATATCCGTCACCGCCTTGTGAACGCCACGGGGCGTGATTCCGTGCTGTTCGTTGTAGGCGATCTGCGTCGCGCGGCGCCGATTCATCTCGTTTATCGCGCGCTGCATCGAGTCGGTAACTGTGTCGGCATACATGATCGCCTTGCCGCCAAGGTTCCGGGCCGCGCGACCGACGGTCTGTATCAGCGATCGCTCCGAGCGCAGGAAGCCCTCCTTGTCGGCGTCCAGGATTGCAACCAGCGAGACCTCCGGCAGGTCCAGCCCCTCGCGCAGCAGGTTGATGCCAATGAGCACGTCGAAGGCGCCCAGTCGCAGGTCGCGCAGGATCTCCACGCGTTCGACCGTCTCTATGTCCGAGTGCAGGTAGCGCACGCGCACGCCGTGCTCCGCGAGATAGTCCGTAAGATCCTCGGCCATGCGCTTGGTCAGAGTCGTGACCAGCACCCGCTCGTTGCGCTCGACGCGCAGGCTGATCTCGGAGAACAGATCGTCGACCTGTGTGGTCGCCGGCCGCACCTCGACCTCCGGGTCGATCAGGCCGGTCGGGCGGACGACAAGCTCCACCACCTGTCCGGAACGCTCGTGCTCGTACGACCCCGGCGTGGCAGACACGAAGATGGTCTGCGGCGCCAGCCGCTCGAACTCCTCGAACTTCAGCGGCCGATTGTCGAGCGCCGAGGGCAGGCGGAAGCCGTACTCGACCAGATTCTCCTTGCGTGCGCGATCGCCGCGGTACATGCCACCAAGCTGCGGGATGGTGACGTGGCTCTCGTCGACGATGAGCAGACCGTCGGCGGGGAAATAATCGAACAGCGTCGGCGGCGGCTCGCCCGGCTTCGCGCCGGTGAGGTGGCGGGAGTAATTCTCAATGCCGGAGCAGTAGCCGACCTCCAGCATCATCTCGAGATCGAAGCGGGTGCGCTGCTCGAGTCTCTGTGCCTCGACCAGCTTGTTGTTGGCACGCAGCTGCTCCAGCCGCTCGCGCAGCTCGGCCTTGATCGTCTCCACCGCATTGACCTGCGTCTCGCGATCCGTCACGTAATGCGTGCCCGGGTAGATCGTCACGCGCGGCAGCTTGCGAAGCACCTCACCGGTCAGCGGATCGAAATAGAAAATCTCCTCAACCTCGTCGTCGAAGAGCGCGAGCCTGACCGCCTCGCGTTCCGACTCGGCCGGGAAGATGTCGATGACGTCCCCGCGCACCCGGTAGGTTCCGCGGTGCAGCTCGACGTCGTTGCGCTCGTACTGCAGTTCCGCCAGCCGGCGCAGCACGTCGCGCTGGTCGATGCGATCGCCGCGCACTAGGTGAAGCACCATCCTGTGGTAAACGTTCGGATCGCCCAGACCGTAGATCGCCGACACCGTGGCCACGA
Source organism: uncultured Gammaproteobacteria bacterium (assembly GCA_964614765.1). GTDB lineage: Bacteria > Pseudomonadota > Gammaproteobacteria > JAJPIJ01 > JAJPIJ01 > JAJVHZ01. The sequence goes on along the minus strand of CAZTPK010000191.1, from coordinate 730 downwards.
TGATAACGTCGCGGCGCTCCAGCAGCGCGCGGGTGGCCGACAGCCGCATCTGCTCGATGTGATCGTTGATGGAGGCGTCTTTCTCGATGTAGGTGTCCGACGAGGGGACGTAGGCCTCGGGCTGGTAATAGTCGTAGTAGGAGACGAAATACTCGACCGCGTTGTCCGGGAAGAACTCGCGGAATTCCCCGTAGAGCTGCGCTGCCAGGGTCTTGTTAGGTGCCAGCACCAGCGTCGGCCGCTGCACGGCGGCGATTACGTTGGCCACGGTATAGGTCTTGCCGGACCCGGTCACGCCCAGCAGCGTCTGGTGCGTCAGCCCGTCGCGTATCCCCTGCACCAGCTTGGCGATGGCCTCCGGCTGGCCGCCGGCGGGCTGGTAAGGGGCTTTCAGGAGGAATGACGACATGGCTAGCGGGTTCTGCAATGCACAAAATTCAAGTATATTACACCCCCGTTTCGGACTCCCCTGTCCGGCCTTAACCCCCTGTAAAACCACGAGGTCGTTGAAATGCAACCGTCACTTCGGGCGCAACGCGTGAAGCCCTCCCCCACCCTGGCCGTGACCGCGCGTGCCAATGCCATGAAGGCAGAGGGCAAGGACATCCTGAGCCTCGCCGCTGGCGAGCCGGACTTCGACACTCCCGATTTCATCAAGGAGGCGGCCATCAAGGCGCTGAAAGACGGCTTCACCAAATACACCGCCGTGGACGGAACGGCCGGTCTGAAG
>CAZTPK010000190.1:0-4800 GCA_964614765.1 uncultured Gammaproteobacteria bacterium | reverse complement strand
GAGCCTGGTCATGTGCATCCAGGAACTCTCCACGGCGCTGCAGTACAACCTGCCGGTCAAGATCATCAACCTGAACAACCGCTACATGGGCATGGTCCGGCAGTGGCAGGAGTTCTTCTACGATCGCCGCTACTCGCACTCCTACATGGACGCGCTGCCGGACTTCGTGAAGCTCGCCGAGGCCTTCGGTCACGTCGGCATGCGCATCGAGCATGCCAAGGACGTGCGATCGGCGCTGGTGGAGGCCATGGGCATGAAGGACCGGTTGGTGATGATGGATTTCCTTACCGATCAGACCGAGAACGTCTATCCGATGATCGCCTCCGGCAAGGGCCATCATGAGATGCACCTGGCGCCGGGCAACCCGCAGCCCCAGCCCAGCGACCGCGAACTCGCCTGACCATCAGCCCGCAAGACGCCCGAACCATGCGCCACATACTGTCCATCCTCCTGGAAAATCACGCCGGCGCGTTGTCGCGCGTCGCCGGGCTGTTCTCCGCGCGCGCCTTCAACATCGAGTCGCTGACGGTCGCGCCGACGGAGGATCCGACGGTCTCGCGCATGACGCTGGTCACCAGCGGGTCGGACGAGATCGTCGAGCAGATCGTCAAGCAGCTCAACAAGCTCATCGACGTCATCAAGCTCATCGATCTGAACGACGGCCCGCACATCGAGCGGGAGCTGATGCTCGTGAAGGTGCTCGCGCGCGATGCCGGCCGCGAGGAGATCAAACGCCTGGTGGACATCTTCCGGGGAAGGATCATCGACGTCACCGACACGACGTACGTGGTCGAGCTGACCGGCGCCAGTCGCAAGCTCGACGCATTCATCGAGGCGGTGAACGGCGAGCTCATCATGGAGGTGGTGCGGACCGGCGTCTCGGGAATCGCCCGCGGCACGCGCGCCCTCAACGTCGGCACGCCCACGGCCGCGCCGCGTTCCTCGGCCAAGGCCGGGAAATCCGGCGAACGCGCCGCGCGCGCCGCAGTCAATCCGGCGCACCTGCTGTAGGCACGCGCGCGAATCCGGACGGGATTGCCATGTACGCGGGTGCGACGTCCACCGACCGAGGGCCGAGCAGATATCACAATCCCGTAGTTACCTTCCCACGAGTGAGAACATCATGCTGAACATCTATTACGACAAGGACTGCGACCTGTCGATCATCAAGAAGAAGCAGGTCGCGATCATCGGCTACGGATCGCAGGGCCACGCCCACGCCAACAACCTCAAGGATTCCGGCGTCAGCGTCGTGGTCGCTCTGCGGCCGGGATCGGCATCCGCGGCCAAGTGCGCGAAGGCCGGTCTGGCGGTCAAGGATCTCGACGAGGCCGTGAAGGGTGCCGACGTCGTGATGGTGCTCGCACCGGACGAGCACCAGCGTGAGCTCTACGCAAAGCACATCGAACCGAATGTCAAGAAGGGGGCGGCGCTGGCCTTCGCCCACGGCTTCAACATCCACTTCCAGCAGATCGTGCCGCGCGAGGACCTCGACGTCATCATGGTGGCGCCCAAGGGACCGGGCCATCTCGTGCGCTCCACGTATACCGAAGGCGGAGGCGTGCCCTCGCTGATCGCGGTCTACCAGGACAGGAGCGGCATGGCCAAGCAGATCGCGCTGTCGTATGCCTCGGCCAACGGCGGCGGGCGCGCCGGCATTATCGAGACGAACTTTCGCGAGGAGACCGAGACCGATCTGTTCGGGGAGCAGACCGTGCTCTGCGGCGGCGTGACGGCACTGGTGCAGGCCGGTTTCGAGACCCTGGTCGAGGCGGGCTACGCGCCGGAGATGGCCTATTTCGAGTGTCTGCACGAGCTGAAGCTCATCGTCGATCTGATGTATCAGGGCGGCATCGCCGACATGCGTTACTCGATATCGAACACCGCGGAGTACGGCGATTACACCCGCGGACCGCGGGTGGTGACCGGGGAATCGAAGAAGGCGATGAAGGAGATCCTGCGGGAGATCCAGACCGGCCAGTTCGCGCGCGAGTTCATCCTGGAGAACCAGGCCGGTGCGGCGACGCTGAAGGCGCATCGCCGCCTGTCGGCCGAGCACCCGATCGAGACGGTGGGCGCGAAGCTGCGCGGCATGATGCCGTGGCTGAAGTCCAACAAGCTTGTCGACCGTTCCAGGAACTGAGATCGGGCGGCCACCGCCGGCCGGCGGCGCGTGGCCGCGCTGTCGGCCGCGCGGGACGGGCGTTCCGCGCAACGGTCGCCCGGCGCGACCCGGCCGTAGTTCGGTGCGCAGCCAGGCTTCGGGGGCGTTATGGCTGATGAGCCAGTGCTGATCCAGCGGCGTCGACGCGGCATCTACCTGCTGCCGAATCTGTTCACCACTGCGGCCATGTTCGCCGGTTTCTACGGCATCGTGGCGGCGATCAACGATCGGTTCGAAACGGCGGCCATATCGATATTCGCCGCCATGGTACTCGACGGCATGGATGGCCGGATCGCCCGCCTCACCAATTCGCAGAGCGCCTTCGGCGCCGAATACGACAGTCTCTCGGACATGGTGTCCTTCGGGCTGGCTCCCGCGTTGATCTCCTACCTGTGGGCGCTGCACTCCTTCGGCAAGACCGGCTGGGTGGTCGCCTTCCTCTTTGCGACCATGGCGGCATTGCGCCTGGCGCGGTTCAATACCCAGGTCGGCAAGGCGGACAAGCGCTACTTCCAGGGCCTGCCCAGCCCGTCGGCCGCGGCGCTGGTGGCGGGGATCGTGTGGGTCGGAACGGTCGGGGACCTGCGCGAGTCGGCGGCCATGGCGACCATAACCATGGCACTGACGGCGGCCGCAGGCCTGCTGATGGTCAGCAACATCCGCTATCACAGCTTCAAGGAGCTGGATCTGCACGGCCGCGTGCCGTTCTTCATCGTGCTGCTGATCGTGCTGGCGTTCGTGTTCATCTCCATCAATCCGCCGCTGCACATTTTCCTGGGATTCCTCGTCTACGCGGCCTCCGGGCCCATCCTGACACTGGTCTTCATGCGCAGGCGGCGGGCCGCCCGCCGCGCGCAGGGCGTCGGAGAGCCCCCGGGGACTCCGCCCCCCGGCGGCTGAGGACAACCGCCTCAGGCGGCGACCAGGTCGCACTCCTCGGCGCATTTCGCGCAGGCGTCCGCGCAGGCCTTGCAGACCTCGTGCTTCGCGGCGTGCTTGTCGCACTCCGTCTTGCAGTCCTTGCAGACCTGGATGGCGGCCTTCGCAAACGCGGGCAGGTGGCTGGAATCGACGTTGCCCAGATCCACCAGCACCCTGCAGGCCGCATGCACTTCGTTCACGGTCTGCGCGCATTTCGCCAGTTCCGTGTCGCCCTCGGCGAACATCATCAGGCAGTGATTGAGGCATACCTGCGCAGTGTTCGCGCACTCGCTCGCCGCCATGACCAGCAGGTGATGCTTGGACATGCCGGCCATCTCGTGGCCGGCGTGCGCGCCCTGGTCCGTCGTCTCCTCGCCGGCCACAGCGCGCTGGGCGGCCAAGCTGAGGGCGGCGCCGGCAATCAACAAATCGCGTCGGTTCATGGATTTCTCCTATGGGGTTCATAGAAATAAAAGGCCCAGCGAGGGGCCGTCAGCACATTGTAAAAACAAATACCTGACGCTATATTGCCTCAAATCGTACCTTCTCAGCCTCCATCACCCCATGACCATCACGCGCGATGACGGCAACCAGGCGCGGGCGTCTGCCGCCCGGGTCTCGTCGCGCCTGCGGCCCGGACTGGTCGCGCTTCTGCTCCTGCCCTGACGGGCGCATACCACCACACCACCCCGGCGGGGGCAAACGCGAAAACCCAGGAGACCCGATACCGACGAACCGGTAGCATAGTGCTGCCGGTGGAGAGCACCCCATGAAGGACAAACTGATCATTTTCGATACGACGCTGCGAGACGGCGAACAGAGCCCCGGGGCGTCCATGACCCAGGACGAGAAGGTTCGCATCGCACGGGCGCTGGAGCGGCTGAGGGTCGACGTCATCGAGGCCGGTTTCCCGATCGCAAGCCCCGGCGATTTCGAGGCCGTCAGGGCGGTTGCCGAGGCCGTGACGGAGAGCACGGTGTGCGGCCTGGCGCGCGCCCTGGATATGGACATCGACCGCGCCGCCGAGGCGCTGAAACCGGCCAAGCGAGCGCGAATACACACCTTCATCGCGACCTCGCATATACACATGGCGAAGAAGCTGAAGATGACCCCGGATCAGGTTGTCGAGCAGGCGATCCACGCGGTCAAACGCGCCCGACGGTATACCGACGACGTCGAGTTCTCCGCCGAGGACGCGGTGCGCTCGGAGATCGACTTTCTCTGTCGCGTCTTCGAGGCGGCCATCGACGCCGGGGCGCGCACGATCAACGTTCCGGATACCGTCGGCTACAGCGTCCCGTCGGTGTGGTACGAGCGCATCCATACGCTCATCTCGCGCGTGCCGAATGCCGACAAGGTCGTGTGGTCTACCCACTGTCACAACGATCTCGGCATGGCGGTGGCGAATTCGCTGGCCGCGGTGCAGGCGGGCGTGCGCCAGGTGGAGTGCACCATCAACGGCCTGGGCGAGCGCGCCGGCAACGCGTCGCTGGAGGAGATCGTAATGGCGGTTAAGACCCGCCGCGACGTCTTCGGCGTGACCTGCGAGATCGACACCACGCAGATCGTGCCGACCTCGAAGCTGGTGTCCACCATTACCGGCTATCCGGTGCAGCCCAACAAGGCCATCGTCGGCGCCAACGCCTTCGCGCACGAGTCCGGCATCCACCAGGACGGCGTGCTGAAGCACGCGGCCACCTACGAGATCATGACGC
>CAZTPK010000189.1:2958-4803 GCA_964614765.1 uncultured Gammaproteobacteria bacterium | reverse complement strand
GATCGACGGCCTTCTTGCCGAGGCGGCCAAGGACTTGGCCGAGCTGCGGCTGACGACCCCGCGTGGCAGCAACGCCGTGGAGAAATACCAGGCCGTCCTCGCGCTCGATCCGGACAACGATGCAGCGCGCGAGGGCCTGAGCGCCGTGAGCGATCGTTACGTGGATCTGGCGAGCACCGCACTTGCCCGCGGACAGATGGCCGCCGCGCGCCGCTATCTGGAGCTTGCCGAGTCGCTTGTGCCGGACAACGCCAGGGCGCGGACGCTTCGCCGTGAACTGGAGGCGCGCAAGCAGCCGCCGCCCGGCCGTAGCGCCGAGGAGACGGTCGCTGCGGATTGGCACGGCGGGCTTTACGATCGGGTGCAGGACTTCCTCCAGAGCAACCAGGCTCGCCCACCGCGGCCGCCCAGCCGCGCCGAACAAATCCCGGACCGCCTCGGCGGCCAACGCTAGGCGATTCGCCCTCGCGCGACGCGCTTGCAGCGCGCCCCGGCATTCGGTAGAAAGGGGCTCCCCGATTCACGCGCCGCGTCCACCTGCGACCCGGCATTCAGACGCTGGAGCATCTCGTGCAACCTATCAGGCAGATAGAGGGAATCGTCGCGCCCCTGGACCGACCCAACGTAGACACCGATCAGATTATTCCCAAGCAGTTCTTGAAGGCGATTGGGCGCACGGGCTTCGGGCCGTACCTGTTTGACGAGTGGCGCTACCTCGATCGGGGCGAATGGGGGCAGGACTGCAGCAAGCGGCCGCTGAACGAGGACTTCGTGCTGAACCAGCCGCGGTATCGCGGCGCGCGCATCCTTCTCGCGCGCGAGAATTTCGGTTGCGGTTCATCGCGCGAGCACGCGCCCTGGGCGCTGCTCGACTTCGGCATTCAGTGCGTGATCGCGCCGAGTTTCGCCGACATCTTCTTCAGCAATTGCAGCAAGAACGGCCTCTTGGCCCTGACGTTGCCGGCGGACCAGGTCGATGCGCTGTTCAAGGAGGTCTTCGCGCATCCGGGCTACCGCCTGAAGGTCGACCTCCCGGCGCAGACGGTCACGACCCCATCCGGGGTGGAGTATGGTTTCGAATTCCCCCCGAGCCTCAAGCACAGGCTGGTCGAAGGGCTCGACGAGATCGGCGTGACTCTGCAGTACGCCGAGGACATCCGTCGCTACGAGGCGCGCCGCGCCTCGGAGGCTCCATGGCTGTATCGGCAGGCGCCAACCTAGGGCGCGCCGTCCGGCAATTCAATCTTCCAGGTACGTCCTGCCGCCGAAGCGCTCCTTCAGGAATTCGACGAAGCTGCGCACCTTGGCAGGCAGGTGCCGGCGATTCAGATAGACCACGTGCACGCCGATGCTCGGCGTCTCGTAATCCGTGAGCACGGGTTCGAGTTCCCCGTCTCGCAACTCCTTGCCCACCATATAGGCTGCCTGCAGGATGAGCCCCAGGCCCTGCTTGGCCGCCACGCGCGGCACATCGGCGACATTGGACTCCAGGTTGCCACTGACCGTGACTTCGACGAGCTCCTTGCCGGACCTGAAGGTCCAGACGTCCTGATGCATGGGGGAGGAGCGCCAACGCAGGCAGTTGTGCTTGAGCAGATCGTTGGGATGCAGAGGCCGTCCGTGCTTGCGGAAATAGGCCGGCGAGCCGCAGACGAGCGTCGGGGCGTGCGATAGGGTGTGCGCGATGAGCCCGGAGTCCTTCAGGTCGCCGAGGCGGAATGCCACATCCAGCCCTTCGGCGGCCAGATCGAGCCAGTGATCGCTCAGTGTGAGCGAGACGTCGACCTCCGGGTATGCCATGATGAAATCGGCCACGGCCGGCGCGACGTGGAGCCGGGGCCGGAC
>CAZTPK010000189.1:0-2948 GCA_964614765.1 uncultured Gammaproteobacteria bacterium | reverse complement strand
GCGCCACGTGAAGCAGCCCGAAGGATGGCGGCGCGGCGACGTTCAACGTGCCGCGCGGCGTTGACGTGGAATTGGTGGCCTGCCGTTCGGCATCGTCGAGATCCTCCAGGATCTGCGAGCAGCGCTCCAGATAGGTCTCGCCGATATCGGTGAGACTGAGCGACCGCGTCGTTCTGTGCAGGAGCCGCACGCCGAGTTGATCCTCGAGATGCTTGAGCTGCTTGGTCACCATCGAACGGGAGACGCCGAGCTGGTTGGCCGCGTTGGTCAGGCTGCCGCTGCGCGCCACCCGCACGAAGGTGCGGATGCAATCGAACTTGTCCATGAGAATCGCTTCTTCGGGTGGTCGAAACCTTCACCAAGCCGGGCTCGGTTCCGCTGTTGATTCCGATCAGGATGCCGGGAAGGAATTGGTGCGCGGTACTGGGATCGAACCAGTGACCCCTGCCGTGTGAAGACAGTGCTCTCCCGCTGAGCTAACCGCGCACTGGGGAGGAAGATATTACGTTCGGGGCAGTTCGGGGTCAATCGCAGCGCCGGACTGATATACTGCCGCGCCTGAATTCGTCAACCAACCCCGAATCCGCATGACCGTAAGAACCCGGTTCGCCCCCAGCCCGACGGGATATCTGCACATCGGCGGCGCGCGCACGGCACTTTTCTCATGGCTCTATGCCCGGCGCTATCGCGGCACCTTCATCCTGCGTATCGAGGACACCGATATCGAGCGCTCGACGCAGGATGCGGTGGACGCCATCCTCGAATCGATGGACTGGCTGGGCCTGGACTACGACGAGGGTCCCTACTACCAGACCAAGCGCTTCGACCGCTATCGTGAGGTCATCGCGCAGATGCTGCGGGCCGGCACGGCCTACCGCTGCTACTGTTCCAAGGAGAAGCTCGAGGCGATGCGTGCCGAGCAGATGGCGCGCAAGGAGAAGCCGCGCTACAACGGCTGCTGTCGCGACCGCACCGATCCTCCCCCTCCCGGCGTGCAGCCGGTGATCCGCTTCAGGAATCCGCTCGAGGGCGAGGTCGTGGTGAACGACCAGATCCATGGGCGCGTGGTCTTTCAGAACAGCGAACTGGACGACCTCATCATCGCCCGCGCCGACGGTACGCCGACGTACAACTTCACGGTCGTCGTCGACGACATGGACATGCGGATCACGCACGTGATACGCGGCGACGATCATCTCAACAACACCCCGCGGCAGATCAATATATTGCAGGCGCTGGGCGCCACACCGCCGCTGTACGCGCACGTGCCGATGATCCTCGGGCCGGACGGCAAGAAGCTCTCCAAGCGCCACGGCACGGTCAGCGTCATGGAGTACGAAAAGGAGGGCATACTGCCGGAGGCGCTGCTCAATTACCTGGTGCGACTCGGCTGGTCTCACGGCGACCAGGAGGTGTTCTCGGTCGAGGAGCTGATCGAGATCTTCGATGCCGCGCACGTGAACAAGTCGGCGGCGGCGGTGAACCCCGAGAAGCTGCTGTGGCTCAATCAGCACTACATCAAGACCCTCCCCGTTGCCGTCGTTGCGCGCCGCCTCGAGGTCTACGTGCGCCGCATCGGGCTGAGTCCGGAGTGCGGTCCGCCGCTGACGGACGTCGTCGAGGCGCTGCGCGAACGCGCGAAGACGTTGGTGGAAATGGCCGCGGCCTGCCATTGCTTCTATGCGGACTTCGAGCACTACCATGAAGAGGCGGCGCGCACCCATCTGACCGCCGCCGTGCTACCGGCGTTCGAGGCCCTGCAGGCGCGGCTGGCCAAGCTCGAGCCATGGTCGGCGGCCGGCGTCCACGAGGCCGTGACCGGGGTCGCGGAGGTCCATGGGCTGAAGCTCGGCAAACTCGCCCAGCCGCTGCGCGTGGCGGTCACCGGCGGCACGGTATCGCCCCCGATCGACGCCACGGTCGCGCTCATCGGCCGCGAGCGCGTCCTGAACCGCCTGGCTCGAGCAATTGAGACCATGCGCAGGCTGCCGGCCTAAGGCGTCGGGAATACCCGCCGGATCCGCCTAAGGGATTGCATCGGAACGGTTTCCGCCTTGACAGGGGAGGCGCCGGCCCGTACATTCGCGCTCCTGTTCCGGGGCCATAGCTCAGCTGGGAGAGCGCTTGCATGGCATGCAAGAGGTCGGCGGTTCGATCCCGCCTGGCTCCACCAATTTCCAAAAAGGCTGGCCTCCCAGCCTTTTGTTTTTGCGCAGTTCGGCCGTCACTACGTCCCCATCGTCTAGAGGCCTAGGACATCGCCCTTTCACGGCGGTAACCGGGGTTCGAATCCCCGTGGGGACGCCATTAAAATCAAATACTTATATCTTAATTAAGATATGACATCTTAAGTAGCTATTCAAGTAGCTACCTTGGGCAAATCGCATCCCTAATTTGGACGGTCGCAGTTTGCGTTACGACCTTGGGGCAACGACCATCACGGTCGGTCCAATGAAAGCGGATGATGCGGAGCGCGAACTGCTGCTGGCAGAATATGCCAAGGGGGCGAATGCAGCTCGGCAGCACGAACAACTCGCGCGAATGAGTGCGTCAGTATTTTCTGCAGTGTTGCGCGGGCTTTTAGTACCCGTGTTGGCACAAGACGGCGGCGCTCCATCTCACAGCCAGAAACTCTGGCTCTCTATTGCAAGATTCCTAAACTGAATCGCGGTCGGCCGATCCACGACAATTAGAGGGCCGCGGTAACCCGGCCGGATGACAAGCTGCCGCCGCCGCCAACGCCTCGTCCGCTCGTACTTGGCGAAGGTGGCCGCGGCGCGTCGGCACGGACATTTTCCTCGATAGACTAGACTATACGCATGAGACTTTTTGAGTGGCTTTTCGGGACACTCATTGGGCCAATCATCGCCGCGCTCGCCCTTCTCGGCGTAACGACCAGCCGCACGTTGGGTACGTTACTGTTGGTCGCCGCATGGATAGTCATTACC
>CAZTPK010000188.1:0-4805 GCA_964614765.1 uncultured Gammaproteobacteria bacterium | reverse complement strand
TGATGGCGCTGCTCGGCGTCACCTTCCTGCTCATCATGATCCCGCTGCTGCAGAAGCAGGCCCTGGTGCTGATCGAGCGGTTCCCGGAGGGCATACAGTGGCTGCAGGAGCGGGTGCTGCCATACCTGCTGGCGTTGCCCGGTCTCGCGGACGCGACCATCGATCTCGATACCGTGCGGCAGGCGGTCACGGAGCACTGGGGGCAGGTCGGCAAGGCCGTGACCCGCGTGCTGGCGGAGGTGACCGCCTCGGGCCAGGCGCTGTTCGCCGCGCTCGCCTACCTGCTGCTCATCCCGGTGGTGACCTTTTACCTTCTGCGCGACTGGGACGTTCTCGTACGCCACGTCCATGCCCTGATTCCGCGCTCGGTCGAGCCGACGGTCGTGCGCCTGACGCGCGAGTGCGACGCGGTGCTGGCGCAGTTTCTGCGCGGCCAGTTGCTGGTCATGCTGGGGCTGGCGTTCATCTATACCATCGGGTTGTGGGCAGTCGGCCTGGACTCCGCGTTTTTGATCGGAATGCTGGCCGGGCTGGTCAGTTTCGTTCCCTACCTCGGCGTCATCGTTGGAATAGTGCTGGCGGGGTTCGCGGCATTGATCCAGTACGGCGATGCCGTGCATCTGTTCTACGTCGTGGCCGTCTTCGGCGTCGGCCAGCTCATCGAGGGCTTCGTGCTCTCACCCTGGCTGGTGGGTGATCGGATTGGATTGCACCCCGTCGCCGTCATCTTCGCCGTGATGGCGGGCGGCCAACTCTTCGGATTCTTCGGCGTCCTGCTGGCGCTGCCGGTCGCCGCCGTCGTGCTGGTGCTGCTGCGGCATTCCCAGCAGCTGTATCTGCAGAGTTCCTTCTACACGCCATGAGCACGACCGTGCGTGCCGGCGCGCAGCTTCCCTTCGACTTTCACCGCGATCAGTCGGCCGTATTCGACAGCTTCTTCCCCGGCGGAAACGAGGAGGTGCTCGGCGCGCTGCGCCGTCTCAGCGCACTGGAATCGGCGCAGTCCGCGTACCTATGGGGGCCGCCTGGCACCGGCAAGAGCCATCTGTTGCAGGCGATGTGTCACGCAGCGAGCGCCGGCTCCGGCCGGGCCGTGGCCGTGAGCTACCTGCCGTTGCCGGGAGCGATGAGGCACGGGCCGGAGATCTGCGACGGTCTGGAGAGCTGCGCGATGGTATGTGTCGACGACCTGGATTCGGTCGCCGGCAACGACGCCTGGGAGCGCGCCTTGTTCGCGCTCTACAACCGTCTGCGCGACGCCGGACGCACAGTCGTGGCCAGCGGAAGGGCGCCGCCGCGCGCCAGCCCGATCGTCCTTCCGGACTTGCGGTCGCGCCTGGAGTGGGGACTGGTGTACCAGCTGCGCCCGCTGAGCGAGGAGCACAAGCGCGACCTGCTGCTCGAGCGTGGCCGCCAGCGCGGCCTGACCCTGGGTCCCGGGGTCGTGGAGTACGTGCTGCGTCGTCATCCGCGCGACGTCGGCAGCCTGTGCGCCTTCATGGAACGGCTGGACCGGGCCTCACTCTCGGCGCACCGGCACGTTACAATCCCATTCGTGAGATCGCTGCTGGACGAGTAGCGGAGTGCCTCCGCGCCGCCCAATCACGTCATAACCGGACAAGACAAAAAACTGGGGAAAGCCGATGAACATCAAGCAAGTTGACGCGGGTAGTGCCATGACCTGGCTGTCGGAGGGCTGGCGGCTGTTCAAGCTCAATCCTGGCATGTGGATAGCGCTGATCATCGTTTATCTGGTCGTCATGATCGTTCTGGGCATCATTCCGATACTGGGCGGACTGGCGCTGGCTCTCATCACGCCGGCGTTGATGACCGGCATGATGCACGCCGCGCGCGAGCTCGATCAGGGCCGCGACATCAGCATCGAGACGCTGTTCGCGCCGTTGACGGACGCACGCAAGCGCGGGCCGATGCTGACCCTCGGAGCCCTGTACATCGCCGTCGGCGTCGTGCTGGTCATCCTCATCTTCGTCATGGGCGGTTCGGCGCTGATAGGCGGGGCGCTGATGGGCGGGGAGGCGGGGGCCGGCATGGCAGCGGCCGGAGGCATGGGCCTTTCCTTGATCATCGGGCTCGTCGCCGGCTTGCTGATCGGCATGGCCTTCGTCTATGCCGGTCCGCTGGTGATGTTCCAGGAGGTCCCGCCCGTGGATGCCATCAAGGGCAGTTTCAGCGCCTGTTTGCAGAACATCGTGCCGTTCATCGTCTACGGCATCGTCGCGGTGATCCTCACCGTCATCGCCGCATTGCCGATGTTCCTGGGGCTGCTGGTCGTCGGTCCGCTGCTGTGCGCGGCCACCTACGCCAGCTACAAGGCTATTCTGGAATAGCCGCAATGCGCGCCGCCTCCCTGGGCGGGGGGCGGCGCTCCGGGCAGGACTATTGCTGCTGCTGTTGCGCAGCCTGGATGCGGTCACGCCGCAGGGCGCGCGCCGTCGCCGCCAGGCGACGGCCGAGGGCGATGGCCAGCTTCCTCTCCTCTTCCGTCACGGGCTGGTTCGAGCCGGCGCCGGCCAGGTGCGAGGCGCCATACGGCCCGCCGCCGCTGCGCGTGGTCATGAGCCCGGCCTCGGAGTAGGGTAGGCCGAGCAGCAGCATGCCGTGATGCAGCAACGGCACCATCATCGTGAGCAGGGTGCTCTCCTGCCCTCCGTGCAGGCTGCCCGTGGAGGTGAACACGGCGGCCGGCTTGCCCGCCAGCGTCGCGGAGATCCAGAGGTCGCCGGTGCCATCGAGGAAGTACTTCAACGGCGCCGCCATGTTCCCGAAGCGTGTCGGGGAACCCAGCGCCAGGCCATCGCAGTCGCGCAGGTCCTCGTGGGTGGCGTAAGGCGCGCCTTTCTCCGGCACGGCGCCCTCGGTCGCCTCCGCGACCGTGGAGACGGCGGGTACGGTGCGCAGTCGCGCGCTGCAGCCGTCGACCTGCTCGACCCCGCGGGCGACGTACTGGGCCAGCTGCGCGGTGGCGCCGTGGCGGCTGTAGTAGAGGACGAGGATCTCAGTCATGCCGGCCTTCGGTGCCGGCCTCAGAGCAGCTTCAGCACGGCTTCGGGGGGGCGTCCCAGCGCCGCGCGATCCTTGACCACCACGATGGGGCGTTCGATCAGGATGGGATGCTCCACCATGGCGGCGATCGCCTGGGCTTCGGTGACACCGGGGCGGTCCAGCCCGGCGGCCTTGTATTCTGCCTCCTTGGTCCGTAGCAACTGATGCGCCTTGATGCCGAGCTGTCGTACGAGCCGCCTCAGGGTCGCGGCGTCAGGCGGGGTCTTCAGGTAATCGACGACCTCGGGCTCGACGCCGTGCTCCCGGAGCAGGGCGAGCGTCTGGCGCGATTTCGAGCAGCGCGGGTTGTGGTAAATGGTGACCTTTGCCTTCATGCCGCCTCCCCCTTATCTTTGGGCCGGGATTCTAGCAGCCGTGCGACGGCCTCCGCACGAGCCGCGCCTGGCGACGGCGCACGGTGGTCGCGCGCCGCAATTGGCCGAGGGTAAGTCATGAACTCCGCCATCCATTGCCTCATCTCCGGACGGGTCCAGGGCGTCTGCTACCGCGCCTACACGCAGAGGGAGGCGCGGCGCCTGGGGATAACCGGATGGGTGCGTAACCTGCCAGACGGTCGCGTGGAGGTGATGGCCTCCGGCTCACCCGCCGCCCTGGAGGAGTTTCGGCAGTGGCTGCATCGTGGGCCGCCCCAGGCAGCGGTGAACGGAGTGATTGCTAACACCGCCGAGGACGAGGGCTGGACGGAGTTTTCGGTCCGCTGAGTCCCCCGGCAAGGCGGTCCGGCAGCCAGGAATTGGCCGCGGTGCGGCAAGTATGCGCGAACGCTAGGCGAGCGCCGCCGCGATACGAGCCCGGAGGAACTCCACGATCGTGCCCAGGGGCAGGTCCTGCTTGGCGGCGTCCCGGCGCCCCTGGTATTCCACGGTGCCTGCATCCAGCCCTCGATCGCTGAGCACCAGGCGGTGCGGGATGCCCAGCAGTTCGATGTCATTGAGCATGACGCCCAGGCGGTCCTGGCGGTCGTCGAGCAGGACGTCGACGCCGGCGGCGCACAGGCGCCCGTAGATTTCCTCCACGGCCAGGCGCAGCCGCTCGGACTTGTGCATGCTGACGGGCACCAGTGCCACCGTGAACGGCGCGATGGCCTTGTAGCATTCGACGTAGGGCTTGAGGGGCGTCCCCTCCGCCGCCCGCGCGCCGGACCCGCCGAGCGCGCCGACGAGGACGAGCGCGAGCGCCGGGACCACGGTCAGCGCCGGCCACCCTTCCGGCGGCGTGCCTTGGCCTTGGGCTTCCGCTTCACGGCCTTCTTCCTCGCTTTCGGCGCCTTCTTCCCCTTCGCGGCCTTCCGGGGCTTCTTCAGCCCCCGGACACCGCGCGGGCCCTTCCGGAGCCCCTTCCGGACGATGTACTCCGAAAGGTACCAGACGTCCTCGGCCCCGATGTTGACGAACTCGACGCCGATCTTGAGGAGCGGCCCCGTCCCCTTCGGCGGCGGGAGGTCGCGAACGTACTGCACGCGCGCGTCGACGACGAGCCGCCGGCCCTCGATCTCGAAGGCCATCTGCTGGAGCATCAGGCCCGGGGCGATGAGCTGGTCGTAGGTGTGCCGCGGCTGCGCGACGAACGAAAGCCCGTAGACGCTCAGGTCGTGGCCCGTGAACGCGAGGATCCCGTGCGTGGACAGCGGACGCCCGACCTCGACGCGGAACTTCCCGGCTTGGTTCGAAAGACGGAGAAACTGCCGTCTCGAGCGGGCGGGGGCGGGCATAGGAGGCCCT
>CAZTPK010000187.1:0-4806 GCA_964614765.1 uncultured Gammaproteobacteria bacterium | reverse complement strand
TCCGCGAGGGCGGGCGCACGGTGGGCGCCGGCGTCGTCTCCAAGATCATCGAGTAACCCAGGGCCGGACATTGGGCAACAGCGGCAGGCAGACAGAAACAATGAATCAGCAAGTCATACGTATCCGGCTCAAGGCCTTCGACCATCGACTGATCGACCAGTCGACCAAGGAGATCGTCGAGACCGCCAAGCGCACCGGCGCCCAGGTCAAGGGCCCCATCCCGCTGCCGACGAAGATTGAACGGTTTACCGTTCTCACCTCGCCGCACGTGGACAAGGATTCGCGTGACCAGTTCGAGCTGCGCACGCACAAACGCCTGCTCGACATCGTCAACCCGACCGACAAGACCGTCGACGCGCTGATGAAGCTCGAGCTCGCCGCCGGCGTCGACGTTCAGATCAAGTTGAATTAAGAAGACTACGGATTCAGGACAGCCACCATGACGCTTGGAGTAGTCGGTCGGAAGTGCGGCATGACAACCCTCTTCAACGAGAGCGGTGCGCTGGTGCCCGTGACGGTGATTGAGGTGCTGCCGAATCGCATCACCCAGGTGAAGTCGCCGGAGTCCGACGGCTACCGCGCCGTGCAGGTCACCTGGGGGAAGCGCAAGCAGAGTCACGTGAACAAGGCGATGGCCGGCGTCTTCGCCAAGGCCAACGTCGAGGCCGGAGAGGGCACCTTTGAGCTTCGCCTGGCGGAGGGCGAGGGCAAGGATTTCGCGCCGGGCCAGCAGATCACGGTGGAGATATTCGAGGCGGGCCAGAAGGTGGACGTCCAGGGCACGACCATCGGCAAGGGCTTCGCCGGCACGATCAAGCGCCACCACTTCAACTCCCACGACGCCTCGCACGGCAACTCGGTGTCGCATCGCACGCCCGGTTCGACCGGTCAGCGCCAGACCCCGGGACGCGTGTTCAAGGGCAAGAAAATGTACGGCCACCTCGGCAACGCAAAGCGTACGGCGCCCAACCTCGAGGTCGTCCGTGTCGACAAGGACCGCAATCTGCTCCTGGTCAAGGGCGCGGTCCCCGGCGCTCGTGGGGGCAGGGTGCTGGTCAGGCCGGCGGCGAAGGTGAAGAGGAAATCGTGATGGATATCAGCCTGCATACCAGCAGCGGAAAGAAGGCCGGGAGCCTCACGGTGTCCGACGCGGTGTTCGGCGCCGAGTACAACGAGCCGCTCGTGCACCAGGTGGTCGTGGCGTACATGAATGCCGCGCGCGCCGGCACCAAGGCGCAAAAGACGCGCGCCGAGGTGTCGGGCGGCAACAGCAAGCCCTTCAAGCAGAAGGGGACCGGCCGCGCCCGCGCAGGCACGACCCGTGGTCCGTTGTGGCGCACCGGCGGCCGCGCCTTCGCTGCCCGCCCGCGCAGCTATGAGCAGAAGGTCAATCGCAAGATGTACCGGCAGGCGATGCGCTCGATACTCTCCGAACTGATCCGCCAGGATCGGCTGTCGACGGTCGAGAGTTTCGCGGTCGATGCCCCCAAGACCAAGTCGCTGGTCGCTCGCCTGAACGAGATGAAGACGAACAACGCGCTCATCATCATCGACAGCGAGGACCGCAATCTTTACCTAGCCGCTCGCAACGTGCCGAACGTGGACGTGGTGGAGGCGAGGCAAGTCGACCCGGTGAGTCTCATCAACTTCGAGAGGGTGCTCGTCACCAAGGCGGCGATGCAGCAACTGGAGGCGCGTCTGTCATGAACCAGGAACAGCTCATCAACGTGCTCGTCTCCCCGCTCGTGTCCGAGAAAACCGCACGCGCTATGGAGAACAACCAGTACGTCTTCGCAGTGCAGCCGCGCGCCACGAAGGGCGACGTCAGGAAGGCCGTTGAACTCATGTTCAAAGTCGAGGTGGCCGCCGTGCAGATGGTGAACATCGCCGGCAAGCTGAAGTCGTTCCGCGGATCGCCCGGCCGCCGCAACGGCGTGCGCAAGGCCTACGTCAGGCTGAAGCCCGGCTTCAACATCCAATTCGGAGCGGCGCCCTGAAGCGCGCTGCGCATCGATCCCGAGGACTGCGTATGGCACTGATCAAAGTCAAACCGACGTCACCCGGCCGCCGGGCCGTCGTGAAAGTGGTGAGCCCAGAGCTGCACAAGGGCAAGCCGGTGGCCTCGCTGCTGGAGCGCAAGAACCGCTCCGGCGCGCGCAACCACTACGGCCGACAGACCGTGCGCCACATTGGCGGCGGTCACAAGCAGCACTACCGCCTGATCGACTTCAAGCGCGACAAGGACGGGATTGCCGCGCGCGTTGAGCGCGTCGAGTATGATCCGAACCGCACCTCGCACATCGCGCTGCTGCTGTACGCCGACGGCGAGCGACGCTACATCATCGCGCCGAAGGGTCTGAAGGCGGGCGATGCCGTGATGTCCGGGATCGACGCGCCCATCGCTGTGGGCAGCGCCATGCCGCTGCGGAACATCCCGGTCGGCACCACCGTACACTGCGTCGAGCTGAAGCCCGGCCGCGGGGCGCAGATGGGCCGCGCCGCCGGAGCGGCCATCCAGCTGGTGGCTCGCGAGGGCGCCTACGCGACGCTGCGCATGCGCTCCGGCGAAATGCGCAAGGTTCCCGTGGACTGCCGCGCGACGGTCGGCGAGGTCGGAAACGCCGAGCACTCGCTGCGCAACCTCGGCAAGGCCGGCGCCAACCGCTGGCGTGGCATCCGCCCGACGGTGCGCGGCGTGGTGATGAACCCCGTGGATCACCCGCACGGAGGCGGCGAGGGCAAGACTTCCGGCGGGCGTCACCCGGTGACGCCGCACGGCGTGCCAACCAAGGGTTACAAGACGCGCAAGAACAAGCGTACCGCGGGCATGATCATCCGCCGTCGCAACGACAAGTAAGGGGTAGACCGTGCCACGTTCAGTCAAAAAAGGACCGTTCGTCGACCACCACCTTGCAGCCAAGGTGGACAAGGCCCGCGCCAACAACGACAAGCGCCCGATCAAGACCTGGTCGCGTCGTTCGGTGGTGTTGCCCGACATGGTCGGCTTCACGATACAGGTGCACAACGGCAAGCAGCACATCCCGGTGTACGTATCGGAGAACATGGTCGGCCACAAACTCGGCGAGTTCGCCGGAACGCGTACCTTCCGCGGCCATACGGCCGACAAGAAGGCGAAGGTCTGAGTAGGGAACTGCAAATGGCAACCACGGCAAAGTATCGCAACGCCCGCATCTCCGCGCAGAAGCTGCGCCTGGTCGCCGACCAGGTGCGCGGGCTTCCCGTCGAGCGCGCCATCAACCTGCTGAACTTCAGCAACAAGAAGGCTGCCGGGATCATCAAGAAGTGCCTCGAGTCGGCCATCGCCAACGCCGAACACAACGATGCAGCCGACATCGACGAGCTCAAGGTCACGACCATATTCGTGGACGAGGGGCCATCGATGAAGCGCATCATGAGCCGGGCGCGCGGCCGGGCCGATCGCATCACCAAGCGCATGTCGCACGTCACCATCGCGGTGTCGGAAAAGTAAGAGGCGGAAGACGCAATGGGTCAGAAAGTACATCCGACTGGTATACGCCTTGGCATCGTCAAGGACTGGACGTCGACGTGGTACGCCGACTCCAGGCATTACGCCGACTACCTGAACAACGACATCAAGGTGCGCGAGTTCCTGCGCAAGCAGCTGGCACATGCCTCGGTGAGCCGCATCCAGATCGAGCGCCCGGCCCACAACGCGCGGATCGTGATCCATACCGCGCGCCCGGGCATCGTCATCGGCAAGAAGGGCGAGGACATCGAGGTCCTGCGCAAGAAGGTCTCGGCAATCATGGGCGTGCCCGTCACGATCAACGTCGAGGAAATCCGCAAGCCGGAGCTGGATGCTTATCTGGTCGCCGAGAGCATCGCGCACCAGCTGGAAAAGCGCATCATGTTCCGCCGTGCCATGAAGCGCGCGGTGCAGAATTCCATGCGACTGGGTGCCCAGGGCATCAAGGTCACGGTGGCCGGCCGGCTGAACGGCGCCGAGATCGCGCGCACCGAATGGTACCGCGAGGGTCGCGTGCCCCTGCACACCCTGCGCGCGGACATTGACTTCGGCTTCGCCGAGGCGCGAACCACCTATGGCGTCATCGGCGTGAAGGTCTGGATCTTCAAAGGCGAGATCCTCGACAGCGGCGGCGCAGGCGAGGCTGAAAAGACCGAAGCCGCTATCGCGGCCGAGGGCTAGGGTATTTGAGAGGATTGCGTCGTGCTCCAACCCAAGAACACGAAATACAGAAAACAGCACAAGATGCGCAACCGCGGCCTCGCTCAGGCGGGCGCACGCGTCAGCTTCGGCGAGTTCGGGCTGAGGGCGCTCGAGAATGGCCGCATAACTGCGCGGCAGATCGAAGCGGCGCGGCGTGTGATCACACGCCAGATGAAGCGCGGCGGCAAGGTCTGGATCCGCGTATTCCCGGACAAGCCGATCACGCGCAAGCCGCTGGAGGTCCGCATGGGCAACGGCAAGGGCAGCGTGGAGTACTGGGTTGCCCAGATCCAGCCCGGCAGGGTGCTGTACGAACTGGAGGGAGTTTCGGAGGCCGAGGCGAGAGAGGCGTTCCGACTCGCCGCCGCCAAGCTCCCGGTCAAGACTTCGTTTGCGATACGGACGGTGCTGTGATGCGTACCAGCGAATTGCGCCAGAAAAGCGCCAAGGAACTCAGCGATCTCCTGATCGATCTGCGCCGGGAGCAGTTCAGCCTGCGCATGCAGCAAGGCAGCGGGCAGCCGGCTCGTCCCAGCCAGATCCGCGCCTTGCGCAAGGACATCGCGCGCATCAAGACGATCCAGAACGAGATGAAC
>CAZTPK010000186.1:0-4815 GCA_964614765.1 uncultured Gammaproteobacteria bacterium | reverse complement strand
GCCTGGCAGAGTTCCAGCTCGTCGTTGGTCAGCCCGGAGTGCTCGCGGCCGAAGACCACGGCGACCTCGGTGTCCTCCGCCTTCGCCAGGACGCGCGTGGCGGCCTCGCGCGGGTCGAGAACCGGCCAGGGAATGGTGCGCGTGCGGGCGCTCGTGCCGATGACCCACCCGCAGCCGTCGAGGGCCGCTTGCAGACTGTCGGCCACCTGCGCGCGCACCAGCAAATCGTCGGCGCCGGCCGCCATGGCGGTGGCCGCGGCACAGGGGAACTCGCGCGGGCTGACGAGGGCCAGGCTGCGCAGCCCCATGGTCTTCATCGCGCGCGCCGCCGCGCCGATGTTGCCGGGGTGCGTGGGCTCGACGAGGACGATGCGGATGCGGCGCAGCGGATTGTCCATGGCGGGCATTTTGCAAACATGGGCGAGCGTACGGCAACGGCGCGTCGGCTACAATCGGCGCCACGACCGGGAAACCTGGTCGGACAGCAGAGACCGAACTCTGGATTGGGCCGATCTGCCGGGCAGGACACCGGCCGACGAGGCCCCAACAGGCGTCACCGAAAGACAGGTGAACGACGCGCGATGTCGCCGTCCGCAGGCGCGGAGGCCCACGTAGCGACGAACCACGCATGAAGAAAGATCTACTCCTCGCATTGGGGGTGACGATAGCGACGCTGGCGATATCGCTGGCCGGCATACGCTTGTTCATGCCCCAGCTGCTCCGCATTGCCCCCGATCTTCAGGTGGTCGAACTCGACGAGCGGATTCCAGCGTTTTACGAGAACGTCTTCAACGCCAAGAGCGACTGGCATGAAGACGGGTACCTGTACAACGACCCCATCACGATGGTGCGGGCGCCCCCATTTTATCCCGACCTGGTGGAAGCGGGTCCTAATGACGTGCTCGGATTCCGGAACAGATCCGTACCGAACGTGGCAGACATCATCGCGATTGGGGACAGTCAAACCTATGGTAACAATGCGCCCCTTGAGGGCAACTGGCCGAGCTGGATGAGGAAGGCCATTGCCGAGAAACGCCCTGTCGTGTACGCAATGGCAACCGGCGGATGGGGTGCGGTGCAATACCTCGACATGTTCAGGCACGCGAAGCGATTTCAACCGCGCATCGTCATCGTCGCATTCTACACGGGCAACGATTCTCTGGATTCGTTTCAGGCGGCATATAACATCGAGCAATGGTCATCCCTGCGCGTGGATCCATCGCTCGACAGGACCGCAATGTCTTCGATCATCGTGCCCAAGGCAGCGGAGGATCTATGGCCCGTCTGGTTCCGCGACGGCGTCAAGACGGTATTCACGCCCGGACGCAGGCTGGCATCGAACGACACAAGAAACGGCGCCGCAAGGGTTGGCTACGAGATTATGGCGGAGGTAGCTCGCACCATTGCCGCGGAAGCAAGCGGAAAGACGAGGGTCGTCATGACCATCATCCCGACCAAGGAGCTGGTTTACGCACCAAGGCTGGAACAGGAGAAGATTGCGCTCCCTCCGAGATTCTCAAACCTGATCCAGGCAGAGAAACTCAATATCCAGAGACTGTCAGCGACGCTGCAGGAACTCGCCGACGTCATATATGTCGATGTGGTGACGCCGCTGCAGCGCGCGGCTCTCGGTAGCGAACAGCTTTATCCGGACAATGACAGCGGGCATCCCGCGGAAGGCGGGTACAAGGTAATCGGTGACGCAGTGGCCAAGACGGTCGCTCCACTGCTCCCCGAATCTCCGCAGGGACTCGTGGCCGTGATGGACGAGAGTCAGCAGCACTATCAGCTATATCTGGTGACTGAGGGGGACCTGTGGGACATCAACGACACGAAGGTCCTGGAGGCCAACGGATGGTCTGGAGATGAACAGCCAGTGACCGTCATGGAATACGACCTTGCCGGCCTGAGGAGACGCGGCCCGCTATCTGAAGTCGACCCAGCACGGTTTGGTCCAAATGTCGATTACGCGCGAACCCGCGCCCCGTCTCAGATCCCGGACTCGTGACGCTCGACGTCGCGTTACACTTTCTCACTTGACGCATCCAGCATATCTGCCGCAATGCATCCGTTCGTGAACATTGCCGTACGCGCGGCCCGCAAGGCCGGCGACATCATCCTGCGCTACATAGACCGGGCGCCCCACCTCGTCGTGGACGCAAAGAGCCGGAACGACTTCGTGAGCGAGGTCGATCGCCGCTGCGAGACCGCCATCATTGACGTGATCCGCAGCGCCTACCCGGGGCATGCAATCCTGGCCGAGGAGTCGGGCCGAC
This sequence comes from uncultured Gammaproteobacteria bacterium, assembly GCA_964614765.1. Classification (GTDB taxonomy): domain Bacteria; phylum Pseudomonadota; class Gammaproteobacteria; order JAJPIJ01; family JAJPIJ01; genus JAJVHZ01. The sequence continues at coordinate 2,539 of CAZTPK010000186.1, read as the reverse complement.
ACGGCGGTTCCGAGTACGAATGGGTGATTGACCCGCTCGACGGCACCACCAACTTCCTGCACGGCTTCCCACAGTATGCCGTCTCGATCGCCTGCAAGCACAAGGGGGAGATTGCTCATGGGGTGGTCTATGACCCGCTCAAACAGGAGTTGTTCGCGGCAAGTCGCGGCAGCGGCGCGGTGCTGAACGATCGCAGGATCCGCGTGAGCAGGCAACGCACGCTCGAGGGCGCGCTCATCGGCACCGGCTTCCCTTTCCGCGAAAACGCGAACATCGACCGTTACCTGACCGGACTGAAAGCGCTCATGCAGACAACCGCCGGCGTGCGCCGCGCCGGCGCAGCGTCGCTGGACCTTGCCTACGTCGCGTGCGGACGGTTGGACGGCTTCTGGGAGTATGGGCTCAAGGAGTGGGACCTGGCCGCGGGCGCGCTCCTCATCCTCGAGGCCGGCGGCCTGGTGAGCGAGCCGGATGGCGGCGACCGATTCCTGCAGAGCGGAAATATTCTTGCGTCGACGCCGAAGCTCACCGACGCGCTGCAGGCCTCGCTCAGGGCCTGCGCCGGAGCTCACTCCGCCGGGGAAGCCTGACCTATCGCAATTGCTCGCGACAGCACGGCTTCGAGCTGTTCGCCCCGCTGCTGCCAATCCGACGCGGCGACCGATACCGGTCGCCGACTGCGGAGCATCCTCCGAACCGCGTCGGCGAGGCTCGAGGCATCACCCGGCCGGTACAGCGCCTCGCGGTTGCCTTCCATGATTCGCGAGACCTCTCCGACCGCCGCCGCTACCAGCGGCGTCCCGCAGGCGATCGCCTCCATGAGCTTCTGCGGAAAGCAGTACCTTCCGAATGCGGAGTCGATGTTGCTGACCACGGCGACGTCCAGCGCGGACAGCAGCACCGGCACATCCAGGGGCGAGAGGGCTCCCAGATCTCGAATTCGCGGGTGTCGATACCGATTCGGGGTGCCGTCGCGGGGACCCGCGTACACAAGCCAGAGGTTCGGCTCGGCAGCTGCGAGCTGCAGGAACGCCTCGAAGACCTCGGCAATCCCGCGCGATCTTGTCAGCGATCCGGCCACGCCCATGATGCGGGCCTGAGCCGGCAACCCCAGCTGCCGCCGCGAGGCAGCGCGGTCGCGAGAATAGAAAACGCGCGTATCGACCCCATTTCCGATGACGACCGGCGCGCGCGCCAGGCGGTAGGCGGGGACCATCCATTCCGCCAGCGTCGAACTCACCACGGTCAAGGCGGCCGCGCGCCGGCTCGCCGTCCGCAACCCCTGGATCACGCCAGGAAGGCGGGACGCGGAAAAGCTCTCGTAGTTGTCGTAAAAGTCCAAGACCAGTGGAATCCTGTATTTCCGGCTTAACCAGCCGCCGAGGATTCCGTGATACGCATCAGACGTGGCCCACACGACATCGGGGCTGAAATCCCGCACCGCGTGGCGGAGATCGCTCAGGTAGCCATACAGGCCCGTTCCCAACGGTCCCAGGTTCACCGACGACCAAGCCAGCCTCTCGATGTCGTCCCACCGGTACGCCCCCGCACGACGGAAGCGATAACTGAGAGCGATACCATGGACTGCGTGGCCACGACGCGCCAGCGCGGCGGGCATCTCGAAAACCCGCCCATAGCGATCATCGAGTAGGTCTCTTCCGGTGTACTGCCGCTTGCTGAGGACAAGGACCCGCATGGGGAAGGCGCCTGGATTCAGGGAATGATCATCAGCTGCGCCCATGCCTTGCGCGCGACCTCGCCCAGCGTATCGAGGCGAACCCCTTTCCCGCGCCGGATCCTGTCGCGCAGCGCCAGTTTCACGCCCGTCTGCGTCCTGATCCACGCCCGTGTCCTGCGCAACTCCCGGACATAACCCGAGTACAGCCACCTGCGTATCCTCCAGGGCATCATTCCCCAGTCGAGCAAACCGTTCGAAATGAAGTGCGGTCCAAACACCTTGACGCCGTGGAAATGATAGAAGAGCAGTGGATGGCCCCCAATCCGCAAACCGGCCGGAGTGTACTCGATGCTCTCCGTTGACCAGTTCCAGGGTGCCAACCCGGCCCCCTTGTGACTCGACACCACCAGGGCATCTCCGTAAAGGCGCGGCCACTCGTCCAGGTACTTCTGGTCCGCATAGCGTTCCGGCTCCACTCGGTCGTAGCACCATTCCAGGCACTGCTCGTGCCAGCGTCTCAGGCATTGCAGTCCGGCCTCGTCCCGGCGAAAGGTCTGATACTGCACGTTGTAACGTCCGTACATCACATGGTCCGTGAGGTGGGACGGATAACGATGCTCCGTGATCAGGATAGACCTCGAGCCGAGTTCGTTCATCAGTGCCTGCGGCGACCCGTAGAAGAAGAGATCCGCATCCACGTAGGTGATCCGATCGATCTCCCTGTTCGTCTGCATGAGGTACAGCGGCAGTCCTGGGCTCAGGGTGAAGTAGTACTCAACGAGGCTCCGATTGCGCCTCGCGGACTGGTAGCGGGGTTCCCATCGTTCTAGCGCGGACAGCCCGATCACCTCCAGATTTGGA